>NZ_JBSGVW010000043.1:0-81247 GCF_053608645.1 Streptomyces sp. NPDC055013 | reverse complement strand
CTCCTCAAACGCCGGTGGGGCTGAATTTCCAGCGCCGGTCCAGGAAATCCAGCCCGTCCGGCGTTTGAGGACGAGGCCCGTTCAGGGTCGAAGCGGGGGTCTGGGGGCGGCAGCCCCCAGGTACGGGACGGGTAGGGGCGGCGGGGGCGAGAACCGATTGCGTGCCGCCCCCCGCAGGGACTACGCCAGCCCCGGCCCCCGTACCGGAATCGACGTGAACGTCGGCGCGGGCGCCGGGTCCTGGAAGAAGTCGTTGCCCTTGTCGTCGACGACGATGAACGCCGGGAAGTCCTCGACCTCGATCTTCCAGACGGCCTCCATGCCGAGCTCCTCGTACTCGACGACCTCGACCTTCTTGATGCAGTCCTGGGCGAGGCGGGCGGCGGGGCCGCCGATGGAACCGAGGTAGAAGCCGCCGTGCGTGCCGCACGCGTCCGTGACCTGCTTGCTCCGGTTGCCCTTCGCGAGCATCACCTTGGAGCCGCCGGCCGCCTGGAACTGCTCGACGTAGGAGTCCATGCGCCCCGCGGTCGTGGGGCCGAAGGAACCCGACGCGTAGCCCTCCGGCGTCTTGGCCGGGCCCGCGTAGTACACCGGGTGGTCCTTGAGGTACTGCGGCATCTCCTCGCCCGCGTCCAGCCGCTCCTTGATCTTGGCGTGCGCGATGTCACGGGCCACGACCAGCGGACCGGTGAGCGAGAGCCGGGTCTTGACCGGGTACTTGGTCAGCTCGGCGAGGATCTCGTCCATCGGCTGGTTCAGGTCGATCTTCACCACGTCCGAGGACTCGTCGAGGCCCGCGGCGGAGCCGCTGTTGAGCTCAGCGTCCGTGGTCTCGGGCAGGAACCGCGCCGGGTCGGTCTCCAACTGCTCCAGGAAGACCCCCTCGGCGGTGATCTTCGCGACGGCCTGGCGGTCGGCCGAGCAGGACACGGCGATGGCGACGGGGCACGAGGCACCGTGCCGCGGCAGCCGGACCACCCGCACGTCATGGCAGAAGTACTTGCCGCCGAACTGCGCGCCGATCCCGATCTTCTGCGTCAGCTCGAAGACCTTCTCCTCCAGGTCCTTGTCCCGGAACCCGTGCCCGAGCGGTGAGCCCTCGGCCGGAATCCCGTCCAGGTAGTGCGCGGAGGCGTACTTGGCGGTCTTCAGCGCGTACTCGGCGGACGTGCCGCCGACGACGATCGCCAGGTGGTACGGCGGGCAGGCGGCCGTACCGAGCGAGCGGATCTTCTCCTCCAGGAACTTCATCATGGAGGACTCGTTCAGGACGGCCTTCGTCTCCTGGTAGAGGAAGGACTTGTTGGCGGAGCCGCCGCCCTTCGCCATGAACAGGAACTTGTAGGCGCCGCCGTCGGTGGCGTACAGCTCGATCTGCGCGGGCAGGTTCGACCCGGTGTTCTTCTCCTCCCACATGGTGAGGGGAGCCATCTGCGAGTACCGCAGGTTGAGGTTCAGGTACGCGTCGTAGACGCCCCGGCTGAGGGCCTCCTCGTCGCCGCCCTCGGTGAGCACGTTCTGCCCGCGTTTGCCCATCACGATCGCGGTGCCGGTGTCCTGGCACATGGGCAGCACGCCGGCGGCCGCGATGTTGGCGTTCTTCAGCAGGTCCAGCGCCACGAACTTGTCGTTGCCCGACGCCTCGGGGTCGTCGATGATCCGCCGCAGCTGCGCGAGGTGCGCGGGCCGCAGGTAGTGCTGGATGTCGTGGATGGCCTCCGCGGCCAGCTTGCGCAGCGCCTCGGGCTCCACCTTGAGGAACGTCCGCCCGTCGGCCTCGAAGGTGGTGACACCCTCGGAGGTCACCAGCCGGTAGGGGGTGGTGTCCTCTCCCATGGGGAGCAGATCGGTGTACGCGAACTCAGGCATGTCGCCCATTCCTCACTCGACAGACAGCGGCTGGCCTCCATTGGCAGCGTCCACCAGCGTAGAACCTGCCTCCGACAGCGAGGTTGTGAGGTAAGGCTCAGTTCGATGTCCGGTGACCGAGTCGAACGGGGTCTATCGCGATCTATCGTGTTTGGGTACGCTGCTGCCGTGGACCTTCAGAAGCAGACCGCACCCGCTGCCGCCGGCGAGCTCCGTGCCTCCGACGCGGACCGCGACCGGATCGCCGACATCCTGCGCGACGCCCTGGCCGAGGGCCGACTCACCGCCGACGAGCACGCCGAGCGCGTCGAGGGCGTGCTGGCCGCCAAGACGGTCGGTGAACTGGACGTCTTCATCCGGGACCTGCCCGCCGCCCACCAGCGCCGCGCACCCCATGTGCCCGCCCCCGGCCGCCCCGCCCCGGGCGCGATCCCGGCCGAGCCCGACGACAACGTGGTCGCGGTGTTCAGCAGCGCCGTCCGCAAGGGCCGCTGGCGCGCGGGCCGCCGCATCCACGCGTACGCGATCTTCGGCAGCGTGGAGATAGACCTCAGCGAGGCCCTCTTCGAGTACCAGCAGGTGGTGATCCGGGCGTTCTCGATCTTCGGCAACGTCGAGGTCCGCGTCCCGGAGAACGTCTCGCTGCGCGGCACCGGCGGCGGCGTCCTCGGCAACTTCGAGGTGGATCACCTCGACTCGGAGGACCCGCATGCGCCGGTCGTCCATGTCGACGGCTGGGCCGTGCTCGGCAACATCGAGGGCAGGGCGAAGCGGGGGAAGCTCGTCGCGGACATCCTCGACCGCGTGCAGCGCAAGCTCGACAAGGGTTTGCGCAAGCATCTGGATCATTGACGGTTGTGAAGCGGACCGGTTCCCTCCTGGCTCCCGGGCCCTTCCGGGGGCCGCGCGACGGCGCGCAGGACCCCCCGAAATCCAGCGGTTCGGAACTGACTGCATAGGCGCGCGTACAGCGGGTAGACCTTGCTGCATCGTCTCTCGCTCGCGAAGCCGTCGTCAGGAGTAGACCGTGCTGCAACCGCCGCATTCGTCCCTGCAGGTAGCCGCCGTTCCGGCCCAGCGGGTGCCAGCGCGAGACAGGGATCAAGACGCCCCATGGCATACGGAGGCCGTGTGCCGGCGTGACGAGGCAGGCCTCTTCTTCGCCCCCTCCAAGGAGCCCACCGCGGCCCGCCTCTCCCGCGAAGAGGCCGCCAAGCGGGTCTGCGCCCGCTGTCCGGTCATGGTCGAGTGCCGCGAGCACGCCCTGCTCCAGCCCGAACCGTACGGCGTCTGGGGCGGCCTCACCGCAGCCGAACGCCGAGTGGTCCTGGCAAGGCGCAGGCGCCGCGAGATGGAACTGCAGAAGACGGCGAGGACGACCAACCGCATAGCGCAGGCAGGCTGACAAGCGAGAAACAGGGCGCCCCCTCCGCACCGGGGGCGCCCTGTTCGGCTGTGAGCTGTGAGCTGTGGTCAGGGGGCGTGGCGCAGCCGCCGACGTGCTGCGGTCCCGAGTCCCTGGGCGCTACTTCGCGCGGTCGAAATCGATCGCGCTGTACGCCCGCAGCTTGCTGAGCCGGTGCTCGGAGTCAATCCGCCGCACCGTGCCCGACTTCGAGCGCATCACGATCGAGTCGGTCGTCGCGTTCTCCGACCGGTACCGCACACCCCGCAGCAGCTCACCGTCGGTGATCCCGGTGGCGACGAAGAACACGTTGTCCCCGGCGACCAGGTCATCGGTCATCAGCACCCGGTCCAGGTCGTGACCGGCGTCGATCGCCCGCTGCCGCTCCTCGTCGTCCTTCGGCCACAGCTTGCCCTGGATGGTCCCGCCGAGACACTTCACGGCACAGGCCGAGATGATCCCCTCCGGCGTACCGCCGACGCCGAGCAGCATGTCGACGCCGGTGCCCTCGCGCAGCGCGTAGATCGACCCGGCGACATCGCCGTCGGAGATCAGCTTGATCCGCGCACCGGCGTCCCGGATCTCCTTGATGATGCCCTCGTGCCGGGGTCGGTCCAGGATGACGACGGTGACGTCCTCGGGCGTGGACCGCTTCGCCTTCGCGACCCGTCGGATGTTGACGGCCACGGGCGCGTCGATGTCGACGAAGTCGGCGGCCTCGGGGCCGGTGACCAGCTTGTCCATGTAGAAGACGGCGGACGGGTCGAACATGGACCCTCGGTCCGCCGCGGCGAGTACGGAGATCGCATTGGGCATGCCCTTGGCGGTCAGCGTGGTCCCGTCGATCGGGTCGACGGCGATGTCGACCTCGGCTCCGGTGCCGTCGCCGACCCGCTCCCCGTTGAAGAGCATCGGCGCTTCGTCCTTCTCGCCCTCACCGATGACGACGACGCCGTTCATCGACACGGTGTGGACGAGGGTCCGCATGGCGCGCACCGCGGCGCCGTCGGCGCCGTTCTTGTCGCCCCGGCCGACCCAGCGGCCCGCGGCCATCGCCGCTGCCTCGGTCACACGGACCAGTTCCAGGGCGAGGTTGCGGTCGGGGGCTTCGCTGGGTACTTCGAGCTCGGACGGCAGATGATGATGATTCTCGGTCATCGAGGCGCACCTTTCTGATACGACGACGGCCGGATGAGGGTGACCGCCCTGACTCTATCCTCGGGCGCGCAGGATGAGCAGGGGGCCCCACGGATGAGCAGCCGGGGCACCTGCGACGATAGGGGGCGTGGCAGGTTCGAACGGCAAGCAGAAGTCGGTCCGCAACATGGTCCTCTCGCTCGGAGTGACCGTGCTCGCGGCGGGAGTCATCTATCTCTTCGTCCCGCATGACGACGGCGATCCCGACCTCCCCCGGGTCGACTACCGCGTCGAGCTGCTCACCGCCCGCCGCGCGGCGTCGTACCCGGTGGTCGCGCCCCAGGGCCTGCCCGACACCTGGAAGGCGACGTCCGTCCGCTTCAAGGGCGACGACCACGACGCCTGGCATCTCGGCTTCCACCTCTCCGGCGGGCAGTACGTACAGGTCGAGCAGTCGACCGAGAAGCCGGCGACGTTCCTGGAGGAGGCCACCCAGGGCGGACAGGCGACCAAGGACACCGAGGAGATCGGCGACCGGACGTGGACGCGGTACTCGGGCGGTCGGTACGAGGCGCTGGTGCACCAGGACAAGGGCGCGACGACCGTGGTGGCGGGCACGGGCTCGTTCGAGCAGCTGACGCAGATGGCGAAGGCCCTGAAGGCGGAGTGATGGCGTGGGCGGAGTGACCGCCTGGGCATGACGAAGGCCCCCGGCGTCGCAGCCGGGGGCCTTCGTCATGCTCTTGGTTCAAGCAGCGCCAGGCCGGCGTCAGACCGTCGTGATGACCTGGTCGTACTCCAGGCGCGGGGAGCGCGGGTACCAGGCGTCGGCGCCCGGCTTGCCGATGTTCACGACCATCAGCGGGGTGTGGTCGTCGTCCAGGAACTCCTTGCGGACGCCCTCGAAGTCGAAGCCGGTCATCGGGCCGGCGGCCAGCCCGGCGGCGCGGACGCCGACGATGAAGTACGCGGCCTGCAGGGCGGCGTTCAGCCCGGCGGCGTTCTCGCGGGCCGGGCGCTCGCTGAAGAAGACGTCCTTGGCCTGCGGGAACGCCGGGAAGAGAGCCGGCAGCTCCTCGTGGAACTCGTTGTCCGCGGACAGGATCGCGACCAGCGGGGCGGCGGCGGTCTTGGCCTGGTTGCCCTCGGCCATGTGCTGCACCAGGCGCTCACGGGCCTCGGCGGAGCGGACCAGGGTGATGCGCAGCGGGGTCTGGTTGAAGGCGGTGGGGCCGTACTTGACCAGGTCGTAGATGGCCTGGACCTGCTCCTCGGTCACCGGCTCGTCGGTGAAGGTGTTCGCGGTGCGGGCCTCGCGGAACAGCAGGTCCTGGGCGGCGGGGTCAAGAACGAGAGACATGCGTGAACCTTCTCGGGTAGTGCGTGGTCGTGCGCGTCATGCGCGTAAACGGACCGGGGACCGGTTGCCGCGACCGACGGTACGCGAGTTAAGTTCAAGCTTCAACAAAAAGCGGGGCGTGGTGATCCGCTTCACAGCCCCGCTCACCCGTTACCGGTCGTCCGGGCCGCCCGCCCCGTCGCCGCCGTCCTCGGCCTCCTCGGCGAGGGCCGCGTCCAGCCGTGCGCGCGCCCCGTCCAGCCAGCGCCGGCACACCTTGGCCAGCTCCTCGCCCCGCTCCCAGAGCGCGAGGGACTCCTCCAGCGTCGTACCGCCCGCCTCCAGCCGCCGTACGACCTCGATCAGCTCGTCCCGGGCCTGCTCGTACCCGAGTGCCTCTTCCACCTTGCTGGTCATTCGCCCACCCTATGCATCGGTTCGTGCGTCGCTTCCTGCGTCGACCCGTACGGAGAACTCGCCCTCGGCGACCCGCGCCCGCAGCGCCTCGTCAGCCGTCACCTCGTCCGGGTCCCGGACCACATGCCCGTCGGCCTTCTGCAGCACCGCGTACCCGCGCTTCAGGGTCGCCGCGGGGGAGAGGGCCACCACGCGCGCGTGGGTGTGCGTCAGCTCGGAGGCGGCGCGGTCGAGGAGGTGGCCGACGCAGCGGCGGCTCCGGTCGAGGAGCGAGGCCACGTGGTCGGCGCGCTCGTCGATCATCCGGTGCGGATCCTCCATCGAGGGCCGCGCGAGCGCATGGGCGAGCCCCCGCTCCTCGCGCTCCACGAGCACCTCGGCACAACGCCGGGCCCGGTCGCGCAGCATCCGCACCCGCTCGTACTCCTCACCCACGTCCGGTACGACCTTCTTGGCCGCGTCGGTCGGGGTGGAGGCGCGCAGGTCGGCGACATGGTCGAGGAGGGGGTTGTCGGGCTCGTGCCCGATGGCGGACACGACCGGCGTCCGGCACGAGGCGACCGCCCGCACCAGCTGCTCGTCGGAGAAGGGCAGCAGATCCTCGACGCTGCCACCGCCCCGGGCGACGATGATCACATCCACGTCGTCGATCGCGTCGAGCTCCTTGACCGCCTGCACGACCTGCGGCAGGGCGTGCACGCCCTGCACGGGGACGTTGCGCACCTCGAAGCGGACCGCGGGCCAGCGGTGGCGGGCATTCTCCAGCACGTCCCGCTCGGCCGCGGAGGCCCGCCCGCAGACCAGGCCGATCAGCTGGGGGAGGAAGGGCAGCGGCTTCTTGCGCTCCGGTGCGAACAGTCCCTCGGCGGCGAGGGACTTCTTCAGCATCTCCAGCCGGGCGAGGAGCTCGCCGACACCGACGGGCCTTATCTCCGTGGCGCGCAGGGAGAGCTGGCCGCGGGGCGTGTACCACTCCGGCTTGGCGAGCACGACGACGCGGGCGCCCTCGCTCACGACGTCGGAGACGGCGTCGAACACCTGCCGGTACGCCGTCACGCTCACGGAGATGTCGTACGACGGGTCCCGCAGCGTCAGGAACACGACGCCGGCGCCGGGGCGGCGCGACAGCTGGGTGATCTGGCCCTCGACCCAGATCGCCCCGAGCCGGTCGATCCAGCCCCCGATGAGCCGGGACACCTCGCCGACGGGCAGGGGGGACTCGGGAGTCGTGTTCGCAGCCATGCGCCGAGCGTAACGGGGAGGGCTGACAACGCGGTCCAGCCGCTCGGAGCGGGGTCGACGGGGCGGATCCCCTTCAAGGACGGGCGGCGCCCCTTCAGGGACGGGACGGGTAGGGGCGGCGGCGAAGAACCAGGACGACAACCCCCACCCCCAGCCAAACGGCCCCCAGCACCTGCGCAACCCCCGCCGCCTCCACGATCACCGCCACCGTGATCGCCGCCCCCACCACCGGCACCACCCCATGCCGCCACCAACTCACCGACCCCCCGCTCTCAACCCCATCCCCACCCCCGCGCCGCACCACAAACCACCCCACCACGCTCGCGTGCAGCAACGTGAACGCCGTCAGCGCCCCGACGTTGACCACCGACGCCAAGTGATCCAGCCCGTCGTCCCGCCGAGCCGCCCACACGGCAGCGACCAGCGTGACGACGCCCGCGCACAGCAGAGCGGCCCGCGGCACCCCGGAGTCCGTCCTGGACAGCACCCGCGGCAACCGCCCGGCCCGCCCCATCGCGAACAGCAACCGCCCCGCCGCGGCCTGCCCCGCCAGCGCGGCGAACGCCGCGCCGATCGCCTTGCTCACGGCCACGAGATCGTGCAGCCACGTCCCCACCGACGCGTCCACGGCGTCGTAGAACGCAGCCCCCTGCCGCTCCGGCTCGGCCGCCAGCCGGGCGGACGACACCGGCTCCAGCAGCGCCACCAGATAGGTCTGCGCGATGAACAGCACCCCGGCCAGCGCAAGGCAGAGGAGCACCGCCCGAGCCACCTTCTCCGACCCTCCGGTCACCTCCTCCGCGAAGGAGACGATCGCGTCGAAGCCCAGAAACGACAGCACAGCGATCGACACCGCGCCGACCACCGCCGCCACCTCGAACGAACCCTGCGTACCGTCCCCCGACAGCGGCGACAGCCACCCCCGCTCAGCCCCGTCCCGCGCGAGCGCGACCACCGCCGCCACCACGAACACCAGCAGGACCACGATCTCCATGGCGAGCACCAGGAAACCGACCCGCGCCGCCACCCGCACGCCCCACAGGTTCAGCAGCGTCGTGATCACCACCGCCAGCGCGGTCCACACCCACCGCGACACGTCCGGCACCAGCGCGTTCATCGCGATGCCGGAGAAGAGATAGGCGACGGCGGGGATCAGGAGGTAGTCCAGCATCGCCATCCAGCCGGCGATGAATCCGGCCCGCTCACCGAGCCCCGCGCGCGCGTAGGCGAACACCGACCCCGCCTGGGGGACCACCCGCACCATCTGCGCGTAGCTGAACGCGGTGAACGCCATGGCGACCGTCGCGACGAGGTACACCAGCGCGACCGCCCCGTGCGATCGCGCGTCCAGCGTGCCGAACACGCCGACGGGCGCCATGGGCGCGATGAACAGCAGCCCGTAGACGACCAGGTCACGGAAGCCGAGGCTCCGGCGAAGCTCGTGTCCCCCGTCGGACGTACGTTCCGCCGTGCCGGTCCCGGACATCACGCCTCCGCCAGTGCCTCGTCCGTCGCTCGGTTTCCCACCCCTCACAGCCCACGGTCAGTCTCCCCACCAACCTGTCACCCACGCGATCTTCGACCCGCCGAAGGCACCCTTACGATGGGACGCATGACTGCTTCGCCTGGCCGCCGTGTCCTGCTCGCCGCCCCCCGTGGCTACTGCGCGGGAGTGGACCGCGCCGTGATCGCCGTCGAGAAAGCCCTGGAGCAGTACGGCGCTCCGGTGTACGTCCGGCACGAGATCGTCCACAACAAGTACGTCGTGCAGACCCTGGAGAAGAAGGGCGCCATCTTCGTCGAGCGCACGGAGGAGGTGCCGCCGGGGAACATCGTGATGTTCTCCGCGCACGGCGTCGCCCCCGTCGTCCACGAAGAGGCCAAGCGCGGCCAACTCGCCACCATCGACGCCACCTGCCCGCTGGTCACCAAGGTCCACAAGGAAGCCGTCCGCTTCGCGGGCGAGGACTACGACATCCTCCTGATCGGACACGAGGGCCACGAAGAGGTCATCGGCACGTCCGGCGAGGCACCCGAGCACATCCAGCTCGTCGACGGCCCGGGCGACGTCGCCAAGGTCGAGGTCCGCGACGAGTCGAAGGTCGTCTGGCTCTCCCAGACCACCCTGTCCGTCGACGAGACCATGGAGACCGTCGACGCGCTGAAGGAGAAGTTCCCGCAGCTCATCTCCCCGCCCAGCGACGACATCTGCTACGCCACGCAGAACCGCCAGCTCGCCGTGAAGCAGATGGGCGCCGAGGCCGAGCTGGTCATCGTGGTCGGCTCCCGCAACTCCTCCAACTCCAAGCGGCTGGTCGAGGTCGCCAAGCTGGCCGGCTCCCGCGAGGCCTACCTCGTGGACTTCGCCAGCGAGATCGAGGAGGCCTGGCTGGAGGGTGTCACCACGGTGGGCGTCACCTCCGGCGCGTCCGTCCCGGAGGTGCTGGTCGAGGAGGTCCTGGAGTGGCTGGCCCAGCGTGGCTACGGCGACGTCGAGCTGGTCAGGGCGGCCGAGGAGTCGATCACCTTCTCGCTGCCGAAGGAGTTGCGCCGCGACCTGCGTGACGAGGCGGCGGCGCTGATCGCCGAGCGCACGGGGGCCGGCGGTTCCGGCGACTCCGGGGAGTGACTGTCAGTCCTTCGTCGTAACGTAGGGCCATGCAGATCTTCGGCTTGGACATCGGCGGATCCGGGATCAAGGGTGCCCCGGTGGACCTGGACAGGGGCGACCTGGCGGAGGAGCGCTTCAAGGTGCTCACTCCGCACCCGGCCACGCCGGACGGGGTGGCGGACGGTGTGAAACAGGTCGTCGAGCACTACGGCTGGACAGGGCCGGTCGGGCTCACCTTCCCCGGCGTGGTCACCGGCGGCTCCACGATCCGTACGGCGGCGAACGTCGACAAGAGCTGGATCGACACGGACGCGCGCGCGTTGTTCAGCGAGCGCCTCGGCGGCCACTCGGTCACGGTGGTCAACGACGCGGACGCGGCCGGCGTCGCCGAGATGCGCTTCGGGGCGGGCCGCGACCGCCGGGGCACCGTGATCCTCCTCACTTTCGGCACGGGTATCGGTAGCGCGCTGTTCACCGACGGCGCCCTGGTCCCCAACACCGAGCTGGGCCACCTCGAACTCCACGGCCACGACGCCGAGAAGCGTGCCTCCAGCAAGGCCAAGGAGGACGAGGACCTGTCCTGGGAGCACTGGGCCCACCGCGTCCAGAAGTACCTCGCCCATGTCGAGATGCTGTTCTCCCCGGAGCTGTTCATCATCGGCGGCGGGGTGAGCAGGAAGGCCCACAAGTTCCTGCCGCACATCGAGGGCATCAAGGCGGAGATCGTCCCGGCGCAGCTGCAGAACAACGCGGGCATCGTGGGTGCGGCGATGCACGCGGCGGAGCAGGCCCGCTAGCCGACGGTCCGCCCGTGGGATCGGCGGTCACGCCTGCCGGCGTCGGGCCGCCTCGCTGCGCGCCACCAGGCGCACTCTGCGGACGACCACGATGAGACCGGCGATCAGCGTCCCCGCGTACAGCCACCCGGCCTGTGTCGCGAGGCCGGTGAAGAGGCCCATCAGGTGCCCGTTGATCCCCCCACCGTGGTCGGACACCGCAAGCAGCCCCACGGCGAACGCGATCGGCAGGACCACCGGCGGGGTCATCAGGTCGCCCCTGCGCACCCAGACCGCGGTCAGCACACACACCGGCACGAACAGCACGCCGTACAGCGTGAGCGACGCCCCGAACAGCAGGGAGTCGAGGTACCCGAGCACGACCATCACGGCACCGCAGAACAGGCCGCTGCCCAGCCCGGTGAGCCGCGGGTTGGGAAACCGGCGCAGAGCCCGCGGCGCCGGGGGCGACACGGGCTGCCGTACCGCCGCTGCCGCCTGGACCGAAATCGGGCGGCGCTGGGAGACGGGACGGGTGGCGCGCGGGGGCGAGGCGGGTTGCGCGGGCCGGGAGGGCCGGCCGACACGGGCGGCCGCTGCTTCCCGTCCGGCCCCCGGGGTCCCTGCGGCCCCGGCCTCCGGTGCCTCTACGGCTCCCGCGGACCCGGCGGACCGGGCAGGCCAGGCGGACCGTGTGGGCCAGGCCGACCGAGCCGCACCGCTCCCACCTCGTGAGAATCCGCCCTCGCCCCGCCTCATACGACCCTCACCCCGCACCACTCGGTCTTCACCCCGCGCCGGTCCACACGCGCCGTCTTCACTTCGCTGCCGCCCCGCACTGTTTCGCCCGCGCCCCGCACCGCGCCGTTCGCGCCGTGCTCCAAGCTGTCCTCTCCCCGCACTGCTCCGCTCACACCTCGCGCCAGTCCCTGCGCACCGCGCTTCACTGCGCCCGCGCCCCGCATTGGTCCGCCCGAGGCCCGCGTCGGCCCGTCCCTTCCCCGTACCGCGCCGCCTGTGCCCCGCGCCGGCCGGCCCCAGCCTCTCGCCGGCCCGCCCCCGCTTTCCACGGCCCCGCCCCCTTTCCGCACCTTCTCGACCTTCCCCCGCGTGACGCGTCCCCCGCCCCGCCCCGCCGCCCCTGCACCCCGATCCGCCCGCTGCGGCAAGGGTGGTGGCGTGCCGCGTGGCGGTCCGTGCCCGGCAGGTCGCGCCCTGTATTGCTCCACTGGTCCAACCCTAGGTCGGCTTATGTGGTGAATCGGGGATCGGACACGCCCAGGGGCGGACCTTGGCCAGGTGTTCGACAGGGCGCAGGGGCCCGGGCCGGTACGCCGTAGACTGGTGGATCGGCCCGTGCATCTGCATCGAAGATCGATCTGCATCGAAGATCGAAGAAGGACCGGGCCCCAGCCAAGCCCCTGAAGTCCTCTCACGTACGGGAAGTCGCAACGTGTCGCTCACGATCGGAATCGTCGGTCTGCCGAATGTCGGCAAGTCGACCCTGTTCAACGCCCTGACCAAGAACGACGTGCTGGCGGCCAACTACCCGTTCGCCACGATCGAACCGAACGTCGGCGTGGTCGGTGTCCCGGACCCGCGCCTCACCAAGCTGGCCGAGATCTTCTCCTCCCAGCGCGTCCTGCCGGCCACCGTCGACTTCGTCGACATCGCGGGCATCGTGCGCGGCGCCTCCGAGGGTGAGGGCCTGGGCAACAAGTTCCTCGCGAACATCCGTGAGTCCGACGCCATCTGCCAGGTCATCCGCGCCTTCAAGGACGAGAACGTCGTACACGTCGACGGCAAGGTCTCGCCCAAGGACGACATCGAGACGATCAACACCGAGCTGATCCTCGCCGACCTCCAGACCATCGAGAAGGTCCTGCCCCGGCTCCAGAAGGAGTCGCGGATCAAGAAGGACATCGCGCCGAAGGTGAAGGCCGTCGAGGAGGCCCAGGAGATCCTGGAGAAGGGCGACACGCTCTTCGCGCACGGCATCGTCCAGGGCACCGAGCGCAACGAGCTCCTGCACGACCTGCACCTGCTGACCACGAAGCCCTTCCTGTACGTCTTCAACGTCGACGAGGACGAGCTGATCGACGAGGACTTCAAGAACGAGCAGCGCGCCCTCGTCGCCCCCGCCGAGGCGATCTTCCTCAACGCCAAGCTGGAGGCGGACCTCGCCGAGCTCGACGAGGACGAGGCCCTCGAACTCCTCCAGTCCGTCGGCCAGGAGGAGCCCGGCCTCGCCACCCTCGCCCACGTCGGTTTCAACACCCTCGGCCTGCAGACCTACCTGACGGCCGGCCCCAAGGAATCCCGCGCCTGGACCATCAAGAAGGGCGCCACCGCCCCCGAGGCCGCCGGGGTCATCCACACCGACTTCCAGAAGGGCTTCATCAAGGCCGAGGTCATCTCCTTCGCCGACCTGGTGGAAACCGGCTCGGTCGCCGAGGCCCGCGCCAAGGGCAAGGCGCGCATGGAGGGCAAGGACTATGTGATGCAGGACGGGGATGTCGTGGAGTTCCGGTTCAACGTGTAGTCGCCGACATATCACCACGTCGCTGATCTTGCAAACGTGCAGGTCAGAGAGGGCCCGACTCTTCAGAGTCGGGCTCTTGGTTTTTTCCCGTGCTGGGATGGTGCTGGGATAGCTGACCCCTCGTCACCTGTCGTCATCCCTGGTCATCCGTACCGTGCTGGGATTGTGCTGGGACGTGGATGCGGCGCCGGTGCTGGGTTCTGCTCTGGTGAGTAGCCGAACCGTGGGACGGCGACTGCTGGCTCTGGCAAAGTGATCGGCACTGCAAGACGATTCTCGTGAGGAACTTGTGAGCGCGCTCGGTAGCTTCATCTGGTCTATCGCTGACCAACTTCGGGGCCCCTATCGCCCCAACCAGTACGGGACCGTGGTCCTCCCGTTCACGATCCTGCGGCGGCTCGACTGCATCCTTGAGCCCGATCATGCGACGGTGCGAGAGCTGGCAGCGAAGTTCGAGAACCCGAACCGGCTCAAGGTCGAGGTCAAGAAGGCCACGGGGCGGACCTTCTACAACACCTCCAACTACTCGTTCGCGAACCTGCTAGCCGACGCGGACGGGCTGGCGGACAATCTTGCCGACTACATCGACCGGTTCTCCAGCGATGTGGACGTGTTCGAGTACTTCGACTTCAAAAACGAGATCCTGGCTCTGGAGAAGGCCGGGCTCCTACGCGAGATCGTCAAGTCCTTCGGCAAGGTCGACCTCCACCCTGATGTGGTGTCGAACTCCGACATGGGCGACGCCTTCGAATACATCATCCGCAAGTTCAACGAGGCAGCGAACGAGACCTCCGGCGACCACTACACGCCGCGCGATGCGATCCGGCTGCTGGTCGACCTGCTCTTCGCGGAGAAGGACGTCGACCTCACCGAGGGCGGCATCATCCGAACGCTGTACGACCCCACCGCTGGCACCGGCGGCATGCTCTCCCTGGCAGAGGAGCACCTGCTCGCAGGGAACCCCAACGCGAAGCTGGGCCTGTACGGCCAGGAGTACAACCCGCAGTCGTACGCCATCTGCAAGTCCGACCTGCTTGCCAAGGGCCACGACGCGACCAACATCGCCTTCGGTAACACGCTCACCGACGACGCCTTCAAGGGCCGCCAGTTCGACTACTGCATGTCCAACCCGCCCTACGGTGTGGACTGGAAGCAGTACGCCAAGGCGGTCAAGGAGGAGCGCGACTCCGCTGGCCCCTACGGCCGCTTCGCGCCGGGCCTCCCCGCGACATCCGACGGGCAGATGCTCTTCCTGCTCCACCTGGCCCACAAGATGCGCGCGCCCGAGGATGGTGGCGGCCGCGTCGGCATCGTCATGAACGGCTCTCCGCTCTTCAACGGCGCCGCCGAATCCGGCCCTTCCAACATCCGCCGGTGGCTGCTGGAGAACGACCTCGTCGAGGCGATCGTCGCCCTGCCGACCAACATGTTCTTCAACACCGGCATCGCCACCTACATCTGGATTCTGGACAACACCAAGCACGCCGACCGCCAGGGCAAGGTGCAGCTGATCGACGGCACGTCGTTCTGGACCAAGATGCGCAAGAACCTCGGCGCCAAGGGACGCGAGATCAGCGACGCCGACCGCGCCGAGGTCCTGCGGCTGTACGACGACTTCGAGGACGCCGATCCCGAGCTCTCCAAGGTGCTGCGCAACGACGAGTTCGGCTACTGGACGGTCACCGTCGAGCGCCCCCTGCTGGACGAGGGCGGGAACCCTGTCGTCAACCGCAAGGGCGAACCGAAGCCCGATTCGAAGAAGCGCGACACGGAGAACGTGCCCTTCACCTACGGCGGCTCGACCGCCGGCGCGGCGGCGGAGCGCGAAGTCATCCAGGCGTACTTCGATGCGGAGGTGAAGCCGCACGTTCCCGACGCCTGGATCGACTGGGCCAAGACCAAGACGGGTTACGAGATCCCCTTCACGCGGCACTTCTACAAGTATGTTCCGCCTCGTCCGCTCGCGGAGATCGACGCCGACCTGGAGAAGCAGGTTGCCAAGATCCTCGATCTGCTGCGGGAGGTTGAGGGATGACACGAGCACAGTTTGATCTTGAGCAGGCTTGGGCCGGCAACGTCCCATCGCACTGGCGCTGGAGTAGAAACAAAGAACTCCTGGCAGAGTCGCTGTCTGTTTCGCCCGAAGGTACAGAGGAACTTCTCAGCGTGTCGCATCTGACTGGGATCACCCCGAGGTCAGAGAAGAACGTGACGATGACTGCTGCGGAGAGCCTCGATGGCTACCGCCTCGTGGAGGCGGGCGATCTCGTCATTAATACGATGTGGGCGTGGATGGGGGCGCTCGGCGTCTCGAAGCAGGCTGGCATCGTGAGCCCTGCGTACGGTGTGTACAGGCCGCGTCCGAACGCAGCCTTCTGTCCTGGGTTTTACGACTACCTCTACCGATCGACGCCGTACGTGATGGAGATGACTCGCCTCTCCCGCGGCATCTGGTCGTCGCGCCTTCGGATCTACCCTGACGTCTTCCTCAGCATGGCGATCCCAGTGCCGCCGCTGGAAGAACAGCGCGCCATCGCCGACTACCTCGACCGTGAAACGGCTCGCCTT
This sequence comes from Streptomyces sp. NPDC055013, assembly GCF_053608645.1. Taxonomy (NCBI): domain Bacteria; kingdom Bacillati; phylum Actinomycetota; class Actinomycetes; order Kitasatosporales; family Streptomycetaceae; genus Streptomyces; species Streptomyces sp. NPDC055013. Next base: position 65,338 of record NZ_JBSGVW010000043.1, on the reverse strand, counting down.
GACATCCTCATCGAGGAACAGCAGCGTTTGGTCGAGATGCTCCGTGAGCGTCGACAGGACCTTATCCGGGACGCGGTCCTCGGTGCGATCAATCCGTTTTCGCCCCCGCCGGATGTCACTTTCACCGCCATCGGATATCACTTCTCGGTAACGCTGGGGAAGATGCTGGACGGAAGTAAAGAGACCCGCGCCGGGGATCTGATGCTCCCGTACATCAGGGCCGGGAACATCCAAGATTCCGGGCTGCGGCTTAGCGATGTCAAGCAAATGCCCTACTCAGCCACCGAGGCAGTAAGTCTCAACCTGCTCAAGGGCGACTTGCTCGTTGTCGAGGGCGGCGCAGTCGGGACGAATGTGGTTATCGATCGCGACATGCCCGGATGGTCCTTCCAGAAGACTGTCAACCGACTCCGGCCGCTGAATAACTGGTCATCTTCCTGGCTGGGTTACGTGCTGCGGACCTATCGAGACGTGGGAGTGATCGACATCGTATGCAACAAGTCGACCATTCCTCATCTAACTGCTGAAAAGTTGCGAGCGATGCGTATTCCCGTGGTGCAGCCTCAGGCGCAACGGCGCGTAGCCGCCATGCTGGACCAAGAGTCCACGAAGATCGACAGACTCATCGCCGAGTCAGATCGTTTCATTGAGCTCTCTAGAGAGCGAAGGTCAGCGTTGATCACGGCGGCAGTGACGGGACAGATCGACGTACACAAGGTGGCGTGATGGCCGACCACAACGAGGCGATCTTCGAGAAGGAGATCTGCGATTACCTCGAGACCCGCGGCTGGCTGTACTCGGTGAATGACCACGACGGCGGCGAGTACGACCGTGAGCGGGCTCTGTTCCCGGCAGATCTGTTCGCGTGGCTAGAGGCGACGCAGAAGACGGCGTACGAGAAGGCGCTGAAGGCGGCGGGGTCCCAGGCGAAGTTCCTTGACGTGCTGACCACAGCGTTGGACAAGCCCCTTGAGCATGGCGGCGGGACGCTGAACATCCTCCGTAACGGGGTTCAGTACATCGGTGGCGGCCGGTTGAAGATGGCGCAGTTCCGCCCCGAGACCTCGCTCAACTCGACCACCGTGTCGCATTACGAGGCGATGCGGGTGCGGGTGGTGCGGCAGGTGCACTTCTCGACGGCCGACCAGCGCACCATCGATCTGGTGTTCTTCATCAACGGGCTCCCGGTGGCCACGGTGGAGCTGAAGACCGACTTCACCCAGTCGCTGGACGAGGCGATCAATCAGTACAAGCACGACCGAAAGCCGCTGACGAACGGGCGCCCGGAGCCGCTGCTGTCGTTCGGTCACCGTGCGCTGGTGCACTTCGCGGTCTCCAACAACCTGGCGGCCATGACCACGAAGTTGGAAGGGGACAAGACCCATTTCCTTCCGTTCAACATCGGCTTCGACAGCGGTGCCGGCAACCCGCCTGGCGCGAACGACGGGTCGGCGACGACATACCTATGGGAACGCGTCTGGGAGAAGCACGCCTGGCTGAACATCATCGGGCGGCTGATGATCGTGCAGACCAAGGAGGAGTGGGACGTCACCACCGGCACCTCGGTGCGGCGTACGAGCATGCTCTTCCCACGCTTCCACCAGTGGGAGGCCGTCACGAACATCGTCTCCTCAGTGAAGGAGGAGGGTGTCGGGCACCGGTACTTGATCGAGCACTCGGCCGGGTCAGGAAAGACGAACACCATCGCCTGGACCGCGCACGGGCTGGCCCGACTGCATGATGCCGACGACCAGAAGGTCTTCGACTCCGTCATCGTGGTCGTGGACCGTACAGTGCTCGACTCCCAGCTGCAGGATGCGATTCGGCAGATCGACGGAAACAAGAAGATTGTCGCGACGATCAGTCCCGAGGACGTCCGCAAGGCCGGCGCGAAGTCGAAGTCGGGTCTGCTGGCGCAGGCGTTGAAGAGCGGCGAGCTAATCATCGCGGTGACAGTGCAGACCTTCCCGCACGCGCTGGAAGAGATCCGGACCGACGCCAGCCTGAAGGGCAAGCGATTCGCCGTGATCGCTGATGAGGCGCATTCCTCTCAGTCGGGGCAGATCTCCTCGAAGCTGAAGCAGGTACTGACGGCCGAGGAGCTCAAGGAGATCGAGGAGGGCGGGGATGTCGATGTGGAGTCGGTGCTGGCCTCGGAGATGACCGAGCGGGCCGAATCGGAGAACATCTCCTACTTTGCGTTCACCGCGACGCCGAAGAACAAGACCCTCGAACTGTTTGGCCGCAAGGGCCCCGACGGCAAGCCGGGCGAGTTCCACCTGTACTCGATGAAGCAGGCGATCGAGGAGGGATACATCCTCGACGTCCTCAAGGGCTACCAGTCCTACGACACCGCGTTGCAGATCGCCGGCAAGGCCGAGGCCGGTGACGGAGGCGAGGTCGAGGAGGCCGCCGCCCGCAAGGGTCTGATGAGGTGGGTTCAGCTCCACCCGACGAACGTCAGCCAGAAGGTGCAGATCGTCGTCGAGCACTTCCACGCCAACGTCGCCTACCTCCTCGAAGGCAAGGCGAAGGCGATGGTGGTGACCGACTCGCGCAAATCCGCGGTGAAGTACAAGCTGGCGATAGATGCGTACATCGCCAAGCGCCGCGCCGAGGACGCCTCGTACGACTACCGCACCCTGGTCGCTTTTTCGGGCGGGGTGACGATGCCCGAGGACGAGACCTGGCACAGCGACTGGGGTCCGCAACCGTCGAAGGACGACGAGTTCACCGAGGCCAACATGAACCCCGGTGCCGGGGCTGATCTGGCGGCCGCCTTCAAGGGCGACACGTACAAGATCATGCTGGTCGCAAACAAGTTCCAGACCGGCTTCGACCAGCCCTTGCTCTCGGCGATGTACGTCGACAAGAAGCTGTCGGGTGTCACCGCAGTGCAGACGCTCTCGCGTCTCAACCGTACCCACCGGACCGCTGGTGGGGAGCAGAAGCGTAAGACGTTCGTCATCGACTTCGCCAACAAGCCCGAGGACATCAAGACGGCCTTCGAGCCGTACTTCAAGAACGCGACTCTGGAGACCGAGACCGACCCGTATGTCGTCGTCCATCTGGCCAACAAGCTTGCCCAGACCGGCATCTACACCGAGGACGACGTCCGCAAGGTCGCCGAATTGTGGGTGACACGGAAGGGCAACAACGCTCTCTCGGCGGCGATCAGCCCGGCGCAGCACGACTTCCGGCGCCGCTACGCGCGGGCGATCGAGGAGGAAGACCAGGTAAAGCTTCAGGAGCTCGACCTGTTCCGAAAGGATGTCTCCACCTACGTACGGCTCTACGACTTCATGTCACAGATCGTCGACTACGGCGATCCCTACATGGAGATGCTCTCGATCTTCCTGCGCCTGCTGGAGAAGGTGATTGCCGAGTCCGCTTGGGCGGCCGACGTAGACCTCTCCGACGTGGTGTTGGTCGGGGTCAAGCACAACAAGGCGATCCCGGTCGACATCTCACTCGTGGGCGACGGGCAGCTGAAGGGCATCAGCGCCGCCGGTACGGGAGCGAAGAAGGATCCGAAGTACGTCGCACTTCAGGTCGTCATAGACAAGATGAACGACCTCTTCGGCGCCGAAACGTTCGCTGCTTCCCAGATCAGGGAGTTCGTACAGGGCCTCTTGCAACTGCTGCTCGCCGACCCGAACCTGGTCCAGCAAACCAAGGTGAACTCTAAGAAGCAGTTCCTGGAGTCGCAGGACTTCCAAGCCGCCGTCACGGAGGCAGTCGCAGAAAACCAAGACGCCCACAACGCGATGGCCGACTACTTCTTCACCGACGGGCCAGCGATCAACTCGATCATCGTTGCCCTCGCGGATGCCTTCTACGAAGCAGCGGTCGCCTCCCATGCAGTCGCCGGCAGCGTGGTTGATATTGACGTGGCACCTCCGGCGCTTTCGGCACCGCCACGCTGCCGCGCGCATCTGACGCTCTTGGACGACAACCCCACTGTGGGGACTCCAGTACACGTGACACTGAAGCTGATTGCTGAGCCCCAGCATCCATGGGCCCGCCAGGGGGAGCGGCCCCCGCTGGACATCGTGGCAGTGCCGTTGAGCAGCGCGGAGGTTGCACCCGCCACGATGATGTACCACCCCGGAGACGCCGAATCCGAGCAGTTCCGCTTCACGGCCCTGGAGCCCGGCACGCACCGGATCCGGTTCACCCTGGTACATCACGACACAGGCACCGTCTTGCAGCAGGTGGAGTCCGACCTGTCCTTCACGGAGACGAAGCCCAGTAGGTCGGGGAATAGACAGCTGCGGCCACGCACGGGGAGGGCCTGACCGATGCCCCGTGAATTGACCACCCGCATTGTTCAGGACCCCAGCGACGGCTTCCGCTTCCTGCCGCACCTGACGACGCAGGCTCCCGATCTCCTCGTCAGCTTCGACGTCCTCGGCGGAGGCCGGATCAGGGCGCGGATGTCAGGATCGGCCGTTCCGGCACTCCACGGCACCGAACATAAGGTTGACTTGCATGCCACGCCCGATGAGGTCCATGGGGCAGCGGCCCGGCTCCGTGCCCGATGGAAAACACAGTTCGTTGACTTCCAGCCGGTCGACGACCTGGGTCGCTCTGTACAGGGTCGACGGCGCCCGTACGCAACGTCCGCGGACCTCAGTGCCGAACCTGAGGAGGAGCTGCGCCGGATAGTGGCCGATCTGGCTCGAAGCGGGGAATCACTGCTGTTCAGCACTCTGCTGCGCGGTGACGACGAACCGACCAAGGTATTCCGCAACTCCCTGCGTTCGGCCCTGTCCCAGGAGGGGCTGCGGGTACGGTTCGACTCCGAACTACATCTGCCCTGGCCATTGCTGTGCACAACCGAGGATTCCACCGTGCCTGCAACCTTGGAGGTTCTTTTCACTCGCTTCCTCGGCCATCGGCATCAGATCGAGCACACCAGTGATGCCTACGCGTGGATCGGGCCGCCCGGAGCAGCCCACGAACGGCCCTCGGTCAGCCTGAACCACGATGTCCACGTGGGCGGCGCCACCCGTGCGGATGAAGTCGCGAAGGCACTGGCGGCGGGCACGGAGTACACCGTACGAACGACCTATGAGGAACTCGTCCGCGATCTGGAGAAGCCCGAACTGGACGAGCAGTTGATGTACTTCTGGTGCCACGGAGAGTTCGTCGGCAACCCTCCCGAACCCCCGACCCTGGTCATCAAGCTCACCGACGGCGCCCCCATCGACGGCCACACCGTACGTGAGCTACGGGCCAACTACCGGCACGGTTGTTTCCGACCGCTTGTCCTACTCAACGCCTGCCACACCGGAGTCTCCGCGGCGAGTGCGGACCGAGCGTTCCTTGGGAGCATGCTCATCGAGCACGGCGCGCAGGGCGTGCTTGGGCCGCAAATCGCGATGCCGCAGGCGTTTGCCGCCGAATACGCGCTCGAGTTCGTCACCCGCTACCTTCGCGGGGCAGCGACCGCTGGCCAGATCACTCATGAGTTGGCCCGGCACTTCGCCGCCCGATACCGAAATCCCCTGGGCTTCGCCTACGGCCTGCACTGCGGCATGGATGCCCGTCTGGATCGGACAAGTGGAGGCGAGGCATGAGCCGTGTCGTCACCGTGGAGGTTGTTGACCTGGATGCAACGGGCTGGCTGCTCGACGCCGACACGGGTGAGCCTGTGCCCGAGGCCTGGCTGCGCCATTACTTCGCGGAGCGCCTCGCCCCGCCTGTCTGGGCGACGGACATATTCGTCTATGTTCACGGTTGGCAGACCTCGCCCGACTCCGCCCACCGCACCGCCGAGCGACTGTTGGCTCTGATGCAGGGCGTCCGTGCGACAGCTCCGGCCCGGTACCCGGCCCTAGCGGCCAAGGGCTTCGACCCATGGTGTGTCGTCGTGCGCTGGCCATCTTCCAGCCTGGTCACCCCCACCGGCTACCGCAGGATCCGGGACCGGGCGCACGCGATGGGCGCACGCGACGGAGGAGGCCACGCCGCCCACATCCTGGGCCGACTCCTCGGCTATCTGGACGCCGAGCGCGCCGACCCTGGAGCAGCGCCCGTGCTCGCCAACCGAGACGGTCAGTACCTCCACCTCGTCGGGCACTCCTTCGGCTGCCGCTTCCTGTGCGAGGCAGTCCAATGGTCGGCAGATGCCCGCCTTGATGACACACTCGGCTGGAGCGTGACAGACCACTCGCCATCCCGCCCGTTCACCGCCGACAGCATGCTGCTATTTCAGATGGCCGCAAGCCGGGATGCGTTCCTCTCGCTCTTTCCGAACATCCTGCCGAGCGAGGCGCATGACGGCGCTCCGCTGAGGGGCCCCGTCGTTGCCACTTACTCCCGTCACGACCGGGCGACGGGGTTCTGGCACCTGCGGGCCGAGCAGCAACCCGGCATCGGACACTCCGGAATTGGTCCGGCCCCAGCGCCCATGTTCACCACGCCCCTGTTGCCACTCGACGAGCGGTATCCGCACTCCGCGCTCGACCACCGTTTCGTCAACATCGACGCCTCCGACGTGTATGTTCGCGGGCGCCACCTCAATCCGGCAGGTGCCCATTCCGATCACGTGCGCGCTGAGTCGGCACACCTGCTACTCAGCCTCGCGGACTACTCGCGCTGAGGAGACGGTCCAAGGTCCCCATCGCCAGAGGAGCTGCACCGTCGCGCAACTCGTGTACGCCGCCACCGCTCATCCGCTATATCTCGCGCAGCCGACCGTGGCACCGCTCACTGAACCTTGGCCCTCCCGGGCCTTTCAAAATGACCCCACGGGGTTCGTTGGGCCCAGCCGCGGGGTCGGCGAGACAGCGCAATTCAAGCTGAGTGAACGCCAAGGTCAGACATCCTTGATCTGTACGCCGTCGCCGCACAGTTTCGACCAGTCGTCGCGGTCCGAGGTCATTACGAGGACAGGTGCCGGGGAGCGGAGCGCCATCGCGGCTACGAGGGCGTCGATGGCGTACTTGTGGCCGTGCAGGCCGCCGGCGTCGCTCAGGAGCTGCACCGCAGTGAAACTGTCCGCCTGGGTGACGTCTTGGACTTGAAGGCGGGAGAGCACCCAGCGCAGTCGGGCGGTATCTGTCTTCCCGTAGACGGCCTCCACCACGGTTAGGGCCGATACGAGGACGGGCACGCCCACGCGCCGAGCGGCCTCGATCCGGGTGATCATCTGGCGGTCGTTGCGCAACAGCAGCGACAGCGCCTGGGAGTCGAGCACCAGGGACCTGGCCGCGGGCTCCTTCATGCGGCGCTGTCGTTCGACGTGTAGGGCACCGGTGCGTCACCGAACAGTTCGCTCTGCGCGGCCTGGACCTCGGCATCGCTCAGCGGCTCGTGCTCGGCTTCGTAGGCGGCCACGATCTCGGCGAGGCCGTCCATGGCGAGCTGATGCCGGACCGCTGCCGTCACGTATGCGGACACGCCGCGCTTACCGGTACGGGTGCGCAGCGTACCGAGGAGTTCGGAGGGTATCGACACGGAGATGTTCTCCGTGCCACCGGGGCGGGATGACTTCATGGCCACAAGTCTAGTACAGAAACTATTACAGCGTCTGGAGCACTGTGCGGCCTGTATCCGGGGCGGGTGTTGATGCGTAGTCTTGGCGCTTCTGGACCTTCTTGTGCTTTGCAGTGAATCCCGTGCTGGGATGGTGCTGGGATGTGCCTGCATAACCGCAGGTCAGAGTAGTTGTGGTGGAGTTCCGGTTCAACGTGTAGCGGGTGACATGCCACCACGTCGCTGATCTGGCAAAACATGCCGGTCAGAGAGGGCCCGGCTTTTCGGGGGCGGGTCCTCTGCGGTGACACCCGAGAACTCTTTCATCGCATCGGCGATATCGGCTCGCTGGCGGGGATCCTGGATCCCCGCCATTTCTGTGGGCTGAGGCGGCCCCCGAATATGGGCAGAGATCGTGACCAGGAGCGACAACTGGCGAAGGCTGTGCGCTAACCTCCATGTTACTAACATTATTGTTAGTGTCATGCGTGGAGGTCGATGGGCGTGGTGGATTTCGTAGGCCGTCGGCAGGAGCTGGCGACGCTGGAGCGAGAGCTGCAGAAGGTGGCGGCGGGGGTTGGCGGGGAGCGGCCCGGTCGGTGCGTGATGTTGCGTGGGCGGCGCCGGGTGGGCAAGTCGCGACTGGTCGAGCGGTTTGCTGAGCGCTCCGGGGCTCCGTTCTTGTTCTACGCGGCGACCGGTGCGTCCCCCAGGGATGATCTGGCACGGCTGGCCCGGGACGCCCAGGCGTCGACGCTGCCGTTGGCGGGGCTGGTGGCCGCCGCACGGCCGGAGAACTGGGACGCCGCGTTCGATGTGCTGGCTGCGGCGCTGCCCGCCGACCGGGCGAGCGTGCTGGTCATCGACGAGGTGCCGTACCTGATGGACGCCGATGGCGCCTTCGAGGGGATGCTGCAACGGGCCTGGGACCGGGTACTGGAGACCAAGCCGGTGCTGCTGGTCCTCATCGGTTCCGATCTGTCGATGATGGAGGCACTGAACAGCTACGGACGCCCCTTCCATCAGCGCGGCCGGGAGATGGTGCTGGGACCGCTGAATCCCGCCGAGGTGGGGCGGATGCTCGGGCTGGATCCGGCGGAAGCCTTCGACGCCGCGCTGGTCACCGGCGGGCTGCCGCTGATCTGCGCGGAGTGGCCGCGAGGCGCGGGGTTGTGGGACTTCCTCGGTGAGGCGCTGAGCGACCCGGTCTCGGCCCTGCTGGTGTCGGCCGAGCGTTCGCTGGCTGCCGAATTTCCCCCGCAGGCTCAGGCGCGAACGGTGCTGGCGGCCATCGGCAGTGGTGAGCGGACCTTCACCAACATCGCTCGTGCAGCCGGCGGGATCGGGGCCACGCCGCTGCAGCGAGCGCTGGAGCTGCTCACGGACAAGCGGATCGTCGCTGCGGAGCTGCCCGTATCGCTGCGTCCGTCGAAGGATCGCCGTTACCGGGTGACAGATCCCTACCTGCGGTTCTGGCTGCACCTGCTCGGCCCCTCCATGGAGGAGATCGAGCGGGGGCGGGGCGATCTGACCCTGGCGCGGATCCGGGAGAACTGGACCAGCTGGCGCGGCCGCGCCGTCGAGCCCCTCGTCCGCGAGGCTCTGGCCCGGATACTGCCCGACGATCGGCTTCCCGCGGCCCCCGCGGTGGGCGGCTACTGGACCCGTACCAACGACGTCGAGATCGATATCGTCGGGGCGGATCGCGCTCCCATTGCCAACGAGCTGTTCTTCGTTGGCTCCATCAAGTGGCTGGCGCAGTCGCCCTTCGACCGGCACGACTTGGCCGCTCTCCATCGACACCGGGCCGCCCTCACGGACGAGCCTGTTCCAGTCGTGGCGGTTTCGCGCAGTGGAGTCGACTGCCCGGGGCTCGATGCCGCTTACGGCCCCGGCGACTTGCTGAACGCATGGCCGCTGTGAGTGCGAATGCCGACGAGGCACGGGAGTACTTGTTCGGGCCCGAGGTCAGGGGTGTGCCGTGGCGCCCTAGTTCGTACCCGAGTCGGGCGTCGCGACGCTGCCGTTCCAGCGGAGCGTGACGTCCAGGTGGGCGCCGGCCGTGGCGCTCGACAGGACGGCGCCCAGCTTGGCGTCCAGGACGACGCCGAAGGTGACCTCCACCTCGTCGGGCCGCTCGGCGAGGGACCGGAAGCCGCTGATCACGTCGGACGCGGCGGCGGTGACCGGTGCCAGGGCGTCCCGCAGGGAGGTCGCCGCGCTCTCCAGTCGTGTTCCTAGTCCCACCGCGCCGGTGCCCGCGCGGGCGGGCGGGGCGACGAGGACGACGGTGCCGTCGGAGAGGGTGAACTGGACTGCGTCCGGCATGGGGGCTCCTGGGGGAGGGGGAGAGTCGGGGCGTGTCAGGCGTGGTTCGGGGTGCCGCAGAGGGGAGTGGGCGGCGGGGAGTCCCGCATCTCCCGCTGGACCCTGTTGAGCGCCTCCAGCAGTGCGGGCAGTTCCCTGCCGTTCGCGTACTCCAGGACCGCTCGGTAGAAGGCGGCGGACACATCGGGATCCATCGCGTCGGCGGCGCTGAAGCAGAGCGTGTATCCGGAGCGGAGCATCCCGGCGATCCGCTCCTGGGTGTCGTGGCCGTACGCCGTCACCTTCCTGTTGGCCGAGAGCGCGTATCCGGGTGCGTCCACCCAGGCCTGCTGGGCCTGTTCACTCGCCAGGTAGGAGATGAGCCGGTCGGCACCGGCGTTGTTCCCGGTGAACTTGCCGACGAAGTCCGCCGAGACCTCCAGCACGCGATCCGGGGACGGCGTCACATACGTGTACGCGCCGGGATTCACCCGGTCCGGCCCGAAGCCCATCGCGGACAGCGCGCCGTGGCCGAGGGAGCAGGAGTTGTCGGTCATGCCGTCGGCGGCCTCGCTGAACCTGCGGGTGGCGGCGCCGTCGGGGGCGCTCTCGATCAGATCGCCCCAGGCCCGCCACGCCTCGTCGATCGGCGCCGAGTCCCACTTCAGGTCGCCCGACACCCAGGCCTCGTAGGTGTCCACGCCCGCCTCGGCGAGCAGGAGGTCCGCGATCCAGTCGGCGCCGGGCCAGCCGGACGTCGGGCCCGACTCCAGCCCCAGGCACCAGCTTTCGGGCCGGGCGCGCAGTGCGGCCCAGGTGCGGGGAGGGGGCGGGGCGACCTTCGTCGCGTCGTACCAGACGAGGCTCTTGACGTCGGCCTTGACGGGGACCGCGTAGACGTCGCCGTCCTCCATGGCCAGCTCGCGGAACGGCTCGACGTACGCGGTCGTGTCGACGGCGAGTGGCCTGAGCGCCCTGTCCTTGCGGTACTTGGTGATCGCGCCCACGCTCGGCAGCACCGCCAGGTCGGGCGCCGCCCCGGCGGCCACGGCGGCGTCGAGTTGCTGGGTGAGGGCGCGGGTGACCTGCGGTTCGACGTCGATGCCGGGGTTGCGGTCCTCGAAGGCCTCGATGACCGAGTAGAACGCCTTGAACTCGGTGCCGGACCAGGGAACCATGATCGTCACCCGCTCCTTCTCCGGCCCGCCGCAGCCGGCCGCCGCCAGGAGCAGGCCGAGGGCCAGGGCGCAGCGCACGAGTGGTGCCGTCGGCCGTCTCATGGGTGCGGGAACCGGTACTCGTCGATACGGGGGCGGTACGCGACGTATCCGAGTCCACCGGCGGCGATGAGCAGGGGCAGCGCGATCGCCATGACCCACCCCTTGCCGGGGAGCAGCGGATCGCTGCACGCGATGACGGCGACGGACGCGGTCGCCAGCAGGGCCAGGCCGAGCGCCGGGCTGGGGTACTGCCGGAAGTGACGGGCGACGACATAGCCGGTCGCACAGGCCAGCAGCAGCATGACGGCCACCGGCGTGATGAACAGGGGCCACAGCAGGAAGGGGTTCAGCCAGCGCGAGCGGAGCTGCTCGTCCAGGGCCAGGGTCTCGATCTCCCGGAGATCCTCGAGCGATTCGATGAGCCCGCCCGTGAACCGGACGTCACGGCCCTGGTCGTCCTGTTCCGGCCCGTCCTCCACGGCCGGGATGGCGGCCGTCGCACCCTGCGGGCCGTTGGCCAGCTGGAGGCAGGTCGTCAACTGGCCCTGGACGAACTGGATGTGGTGCAGCCCCTGCTCCCCGGCCGCGTTGCCCTCCGCCGCCGAGGTGAGGAGGGCGGTCACACTGCTGGTGGCGTTGGCGAAGCCGGTGCCGGTGCCGATCAGGTCGACCTCGCCGGTGGCCGCCGCCGCTTTCCTGAGCTCGTCCTTCGCCCGTACGGCCGCCGCGCGTGCCTCCGTGAGGTTGTCGATGGCCTGACGTGTGCGGTCGGCGGCGGCCATCTGCTCGCCGGCCCGGTTGGCCACCAGCAGATACAGCAAGGCGGTCAGCGCCACCATGCTCAGCACGCCCACCCGGAGCCGGCGCAACACGACGACGGGATGGGGCCGCCGCCCCCGCACCACCCTCACGACGCGTCCACCGGCGGGCCGCTCGCCGTGCCGTCCCCGAACCGATGCCCGCACTCCTCGCAGAACTTGGCCGAGGCCGACGTCGCCTCCGTACGGCACCGCGGGCACTCACGGGGCGGTAACGGCTGTTCGGGCAGGGGGAGTTCGACCGCGTCCACCCGGGGCGCCACCGTCTTCGTCGAGTCGACCCCGATCCGCTGGATCTCCGCACGGGAGACATCGCGCCGCACCCGCAGCCGCCCGTCGGGGCCGGTGGTCGCCAGCGCCCGCAGCAGCCCTAGCCGCAGAGTGTCCCGGAGGTCCTGGGCGAGGCCGGTCGCCAGGCGCAGTTCGTGGTCGGCTCGTTCCAGGTCTCCGCGCAGGTGGGCGTCGGCGCAGGCGCGCATCGCCATGCCGAGTTCGCGTTCGTTCTCGACCCGGGTGAGATGGGCCGACCTGGGGATCCCGAAACCGGGTGTCGAGCGGCGGCGTACCACCATGGCCGCCGTGTCGGAGCAGGGCCGCCGCGTGCCGTCGGGGCGCTCGGCGTGCAGGGTGATGCGGGCGGCGCGCAGGTCCTCGTCGACGGTGAGGGCGCGCGGGTCGAAGCGCAGGGAGACGTGGTACTGACGGGATTCCGGGGGCCAGGAGCCCAGCGGGACATGCGTCTCGCCGTCCTGCGACTGGCGAGCCGTCAGTTCGGCCTCGACGGGGCGGGTCTGGCGTACGAAGGCGAGCCGGAACCGGTCGTTGAGGCGCAGGCCCAGGTAGACGCGGGGCACGACGATGCGTTGTGCCTGGCGCATGAGCCGGGTGAAGTCCTCGGTGAGGTCGGAGACGCTGACGACGGCCGCGGCGGTGCCGTGCAGGGCCTCGGTGATGCGCAGCAGCTCGGCGTAGTGCCAGTCGCCGCCCACCCCTCGGGCGTCGCACACGAACCGGTCGGCGCACGCGGTGAGTACGTTGCCGAGCTCATCGGCCGTCTCGTGCTCGTCCTTGCCGTCCGTGTAGAGCACGGCGTGGCGCACGGTGCCGGGGGCGGCCACCGACGTGAACAGGTGCTGGGCGCAGGCCAGCCACTGCCCGATCGCCGTACCGCCCTCGGCGAACTGGCCGACGACCCGCAGCTTGGCGTCCTCCCGTGCCAAGGCGTCGACGCGGGCCAGGCCGCCGGTCGTCGGGAAGATCACCTCGGCCTTGTGGTGGCCCGCGACGATCCCCAGGTAGGTGCCGTCCCGCAGGGTGTCGATGGCGGCGCACATCGCGCGTTTCGCCTCGTCCAGCTTCCGGCCGGACATGGACAACGACCGGTCCATGATGAGGATCTCGGCGCCGGGCCGGTCCGGGGCCGCGTTCGCTTCCGCATCCGCGGCGGAGCGTGCCGTGACGGTGACGAGGGCGTCCGCGCGCTGCTCGTCGTGGGCCAGATCCGAGGGCGCGTCCACTTCCAGGGCAAAGCTGAGCCCCAAGGGCGAGCTGTCCCCCACCGGCACCACCCGATCGCGTCGCTGCGTGTCCTTTACGGAGCGTGTAACCGTCCCTTACCCGGCGTATCAGGAGCTTAGCGTTCTGGGTGATCCTCCGAAACGGGAACGACCGGATCTTCCACGTCGTCCGGCCCTTCGCCACCGCAGCGGGGGACGCAGCCGGTTCGCCAGGTCCACCAGTGCGACGTACTCGCGCTCGGTGGGCGCGTGCGGGCCGAGTTCGCGGATAGCGTCGGACAGTTGCTCGCGGTCGCGATGGTGCAGGAAGCGCGCGTACCGGATCTCCGCGCGCAGTCCCGCGGCCGCCGCCGCGTCCACGTCGAGGCCGTCCAGGCCCGCCCCCGCCCGTTCCAGGTCGTCCCCGGTGGGCTCCCGGTGGGCGGACCCGTCGAGGATCATGACGCTGAGGCGTACGGCCGCCACGCGGGCCTCGCGTTCGTAGCGGAACTCCTGCGCCAGCCGTACGGCCGTGCCCACCGCCTCGGTCCGCTCGCCGCACAGCAGATGGACGCGGGCCAGACCGAAACCCGCCGCGCCGAGTGCGGGGGTGTAGTCGAAGACCGCGCCGTAGTGCGACCGGGCGGCCGCGAGGTCGTCCTGGAGTTCGGCGCACAGGCCGAGGGCGAGCTGCGGTATCAACTCGCCGGGGACCGCCTCCCGCACGGTGGTGAACGCCCGGGCGGCCGACTGCGCGTCCTCGCGGGCCAGCGCGATCAGGCCGGAGTACCAGGCGTGCAGCCAGTGCCAGTCGGGCAGGCCCGCCGCCGCGAGCGCCCGCTCCGCCAGCTCCGGGTCCCGTCTGCGCAGGGCGAGCCGGCTCTCCGCCAGGGCGCGTCCGGCCGAGCCCGCCATGTCCGGGGCGTCGGGATCGGACAGCGGGGCCGGGAGCGCGGCGGCGATGTCGCCGGGCTCGGGGGAGGCGAACGGCGCGCGCATCGTCAGCGTCGCGTCCTCGCCGGGCCGCGCCTCGACCCAGTGGGCGAGCGGCCGGGCCGCCCCGAGGCCACCGTGCAGGGGCTCGGGCATCGAGCCGAACAGGGCCGACGGGCGCGCCACTTGACGATGGGCCGGCGCCGCCGCGACGACCTGCCGGATGACACCGCTGAGCTGTTCCGCGAACTGCCGCGCCGACACGAACCGTCGCCAGGGCTGCTCGGTGTCCGTGGCGCGGTCCAGCAGCAGCCGGAGCGAGTCGACGCCCGGCACCGAGCGGTCGGTCCAGCGGGAGTGGCACATCTCGCGCAGGGTCATGCCGAGGGAGTACAGGTCGAAGCCCGGGGTCGGACGCCGATGCTCCGGATCGCCCTCCGGGGGTGCGTACGGCGGGGTGTACGCCACGACCGGCCCCGCGTCCCTCTGACTGCGCACCGCGCCGAAGTCGATGAGCCGCACCCGGTCCAGCGTGCCCGCCGGGCTCTGCTCCCGGAACCGGATGATGTTCAGGGGTTTGACGTCGCAGTGCAGCAGGCCCCGGGCGTGCAGATAGTCGAGCGCCTGGAGGATGCGGATCCCGTGCGCCAGGAGGGTCTCCAGCCTGTCGCCGTCACCCGCCGAGAGCGGTACGCCCGGGACGTACTCCAGGACGAGATGCGGCCCCTCGTGCTCGTAACCCAGGATGCGGACGATGCTGTCGTGCCGGAGCCCGACCAGGACGTCCCGTTCGTGCAGGGCGGTCCTCGCGACCGACTTGTTCAGGGCCTTGAGGACGACGTGGGTGGCGAGGTTGCGGTCGTGGACGAGGTAGGCCGCGCCGTACGCCCCCGAGCCGAGGACGCGTTCGACGTCGTAGCGGTCGGCGATGGTGAGGCCGCTGGGCTGGGCGAAGTCGAAGCGGGTGCCGCAGCGGGGGCAGAAGCCCTTCGTCCGGCCCGGTTCGCCGGCCGAGCCCCGGCCGACCGGCTCCCGGCAGGACGGGTTCGCGCAGAAACGATGCTCCTCGGCGACGGGGTCCGCCGAGCGGAGCGGTAGGTCCGGGACCTCGGGACCCCGGTCGGAGTCGACCAGACCGAGCCCGTACCAGGGGTCCGGGCGCACCTGCGCCACGCCGACGCCCGCTCCCCGCACCGGCTCGGGAACACGCACCGGCGGCGTGGCGTGGTCCCGCGGCAGCGGGCGCCGGTCGCACGCGTCGCAGAAGCCCTGCTCGTCGATCTCGCCACGCCCGCAGTCGGGGCGATTGCACATCGGCACGGCGTCACCCTTCCTCGATACGGCGGTTGACCTCGTCCATGTACCGGCCGACCGACCGGCGGGCGGCCGCGAGGTCGATCGGCACGGTCTGCAGCGCGCGGGCTGCGGGGGCGTGCAGCTCGGCGAGACGGCGGTCCTCGTCGCCGAAGTACCGGGCCGCGCGCAGCCGGTGCAGCTCCAGGGTCGAGGAGAGGTCCTGGTGGGCCCCGGCCAGCCGGCGCACCTCGCGGTCGTAGCGGGCCACGGCGGCGCGCGCGGCGACGGCCCGGTCGTGGACCGCGGTGAGTTCGGGGCTGGGCTCCGTCACCCGGGCGACGGCCAGCCGGACCCGCAGCCGGGGCGCGGTGCGGGGCGGCAGCCGGGGCGGGGCGAAGAACCGCACACCCCAGTCCTGTTCCAGCGCGGCAGCGGCGTCCTCCTCGGCGGCGAGCAGGCCGACGACCCCCTGGGCGTTCGCGGCGGTCACGGCCCCGACGGCGGGTCCGCGGATCGGTTCCGGGTCCAGGGACACGTCATGGGCGAGACCGTCCGGCGGCATGCCCTCGAAGCCGAGCACCAGACGGAGGCCCCGCGACCGGGCCCGTCCGGCCAACGGCCCCAGCAGATCCCGTACGAGCGCCTCCGGGTCCTGCGCCCGGTCCACGCCGCCCACCACCAGACAGGCCGGCGGCCGGCGCCGCAGCAGCTGCCGAGCCACCGCGCGGGCGTCGCCGCCGGGTAACCCGAACCGGCGCGCGAGATAACCGCACACGTCGGCGACCGACCTGCCGCGGGCGTCGAAGGCCGCGTCGATGACGCCCAGCCCGAGAACCGTGTCGCCGGGCGCGCCGGTGAGTTCGTCGTCGGAGACGGTGGCCCGGGTCGCCGGGTCGGCCGTGCGCACGAGGCGTACCAGCCAGGAGTCGCCGACCGCGGTCGTGCCGCCGGTGCCGACGACGACCGTGCCGGACCACCCGCTGTCGAGCAGCCGGGTGAGCTCCTGCGTCAGGGCGAGCCGCAGCGGGTCGCCCAGCACGTCGTCCGTCAACTCGCCGCGGGTGCGGCCGAGTTCGTCGGTGGGGTCACCGTCGAAGAACCCCAGCTCACCTATGCGGGGCAGATACGACAGCACCGTCTCGGTGGGCAGCATCCAGGCGGCCTTCGCGTCGCCGTCGACGTAGTCGGCCACCACGATGCCGATGACGCGCCCGTCGAACTCGCCGCCCAGCGCCATCACTCCCGCGCCCGAATACCCGGGCTCGATCCACGGATCGCCCTCGCGCACCCGTTTCAGCAGGCCCCACTCGCCCTGCCGGCCACCGGACCCCGCGAGCCGCGCGTCCGTCCCCATGCCGATCGGGTCGGCATGGGGAAAGCCGTACACGCGCACCGAGCCGCCGGAAATGGGTGCCTTCCACAGGGTGGTTCGGGTGCCGCACCCGGCCGGTTCGTCGAGTTCGAGAAGGGCCACGTCGCCGCGCTGCGTGTCGTCCCTGTGCACCCAGGTGCCCGGGGCGACATGCGCGACACGGCTCCACTCCGGGCGGCACGCGACGCTGCTGATCCGCACGTGAGCCGTGGTGCCCCCAGGGCCCGCTCCGGCGTCCCGGACCACATGCGCGCAGGTCAGCACATGCCGGTCGTCGAGCAGTACTCCGGCGCCGCACGGCGTGCCGTCCTCGTCGTCCACCCTCACGCGCCATGGACCGTCACTGTGGTGATGCAGCGCCATAGGCCCACGGTATGGCAACGGACGCCACATCGACCCGAGTTGTCCGGCCAGGCACGTCCCGTCCCTCAGCCATCCGGGCTCGCAGCGGTGCCGGCTCCTTCCGCGTGCAGTTCCAGGCTCACCGTCAGCTGGATCTGGGCGTCGACCCAGGCCGGGACGGCCGCCGTCGCGCCGTCCCGGTGGAGGGTCGTGCCCAGGTCGCGTACCAGGCGGGCGGCCGTGTGCAGACCGGCGCGTCGGAGTGCCGCCGCGCTGTCGGTCAGGCGGGCGCGGGCGGGCGTCGTCAGTCGGCGCAGGCCGTGGTGGGCCGCCTGGGCCAGGGCGGTGAGGGCCGATTCGAGTGCCGTGGTGATCGGGTCGGTGGGCCGGGCCCGGGCCACGGCGAGGGTGGCGTCGCCTTCCCCCGGGGCGAGGTCGGGAATGATCACGCCCTGGGAGGTCAGTACGGCCAACGGGTCCAGCACGATCCTGCCGTGGGCGCGGTTCAGCATGCCGCTGACGCCGTGGACCTCCTCGTCGCCGAGCGCGGCGGCGAGCGCGTCCAGGCCGCCCGGGCAGAGGGGGTTGTAGGCGGCGCGGACCAGGATCTCGTTGCCCGCCGGGTCGCGTACGACCGCTTCCAGCCGCTGCGCGGCGGGGTCGTAGCCGACGGACTCCACGGCACTGGCCTCCACCACCCGCACCGACTCCGCCTCGACCCGCGGGCGGATCAGACGGGGCGGCCGTTCGCCGGCCGCCCGCAGATGCGCGGCGGTGTCCCGGAGCAACAGGCTGCCGGGCAGTTCCCGCCAGGCCGAGCCGAGCGGGGTGACGCTGGTGGCGGCGATGCGGCCCCGGGAGATGGAGACGGTCCGGTCGGCGGCGCGTGAGGTGTGCTCGCTGACCACGTTCGCGGCGGCGAGGGTGCGC
The DNA here is from genome assembly GCF_053608645.1 of Streptomyces sp. NPDC055013. Classification (NCBI taxonomy): domain Bacteria; kingdom Bacillati; phylum Actinomycetota; class Actinomycetes; order Kitasatosporales; family Streptomycetaceae; genus Streptomyces; species Streptomyces sp. NPDC055013. Next base: position 47,142 of record NZ_JBSGVW010000043.1, on the reverse strand, counting down.
AGGGGCGAGCCGAGCAGGCGGCGGGCGGCCAACTCGTGCCCGGCGGGGGACTGGTCCTCCGCCAGGTCCCAGCGTTTGCGCAGCACCAGCGCGATTCCGGCTTCCGCGTGGGCGAAGTACGTCTCGGCGGTACGGTCGCGCGCCGTGCCGCCGATCCGGCAGCCGAGCGCCACCAGCCGAACCCGGCGCAGCGGTGTCTCCGGTGCCTCCTTGGTGCCCAGCACCCCCACCGGGTCATGTCCGGCGGCGCGGTGCCTGGCGTGCAGCTCGGCCAGCAGCAGGGCGAAGCGCTCCGCCTCGTAGAGGGTGCCGCGTGTGGCGTACGCGTCGATCTGCTCCCGCAGTTCGGCCACCGCACCGGCGGGCCAGTGCAGGGAGGCGGCGGTCAGCGACTCCTGGGCACGGGCGAGCGAGCCGGCGAAGACCGGGCCCGCCTGCTGGACGCCGTCCAGGAGGAGGTCGTCGGCGAGGGCCAGGGCGGTGCGGAGGGGGCCGTCGGTGAGGTGTGCGGTGGTGGTGGGGGTGCGGCCGCCGACGCTTACCTCGGTGGGGTGGGGGGTGTTGGGGGTGGCTGTGGTTTCGGGAGCTTTGGCAGCCGGCGCGGCGGGACCAGTTGCGAACTGTGCGGTGGCCGTGGCCTCTGCCGTCTTCGTGCCGTCCGTGCCGGCTGCGGCCCGGAACGCCCAGACCGCCAGGGCCACCACCTCGCCGCGCAGTGCGGCGGACGCGTCGGTGAGGGCGTAGCCCAGTTCGTGGGGGACCGGGAAACGGACGGTGCAGGTGGGCAGTTCGACGCGGGGTTCCGGGTCGGCGGCGGTGGGGTGGTGCAGTCTGGCGAGGTAGCCGCGGTCCTTGACGCGCTGAGCGGCGGAGAGGGCCGCCCGGCCCAGGGCGGCGGCCAGGGCGTCGTCGTCGAACTCGGCCGGCGTCCAGTCGACGAACTCGGCCTTGGCCGCGGGCGAGTCGTCCTCCGGGGCGGACCCGACCGTGCGCTGATACGCGAGCACCAGTCCGATGCGGTGGCGGCACACCCCCGTCGCCGCGCAGCCGCAGTCCGCCGCGTCCAGGCCGAGGCCCGGCGGGAGAGCCGTGTCCGTCCCGTCCGGGTAGCGTCCGCGTACGGTGCCGTCGTCGGCGACGGTCACCTCCGGACCGGAGCCCGCCACCAGGTCTTTCTCGGCACGCTTGACGAGGCCGCGGTTGGCGAGGGAGGCGAGCGTCCGGGGCGTCAGGGCCAGCAGATCGGTGCGGAGGGTCGCCGGCTGTGTCATACGAGTCGTCCCACTCATCCGAGACCTCCCGGTCCGCCCTGTCCACCGGGCCCGCCCTGTCCTCCCCGGCCGACCTTCTCCGCCACGAACTCGGCCAGCCGGCCCGGCGTCATCGCGCCCACCGGGGCGCCGACCTGCGCCAGCCGCCCGGCCAGGGCGCGGTCGTAGACGGGGTCGGCGGCCTCGTCGAGGGCGGCCAGGCACAGCACGGTCGTGCCCTGCTCGACCAGTCGGCGCACGGTGCGGACCAGGCGATACGGGTCGCCACCCTCGTAGAAGTCGGAGACCAGGGCGACGATGGTGCGCCGGGGGTTCTCGACCAGTGAGGCGCCGTAGTCGACGGCCCGGGCGATGTCCGTGCCGCCGCCGAGCTGCACGCCCATCAGCAGTTCCACGGGGTCGGTCACCTCCGAGGTCAGGTCGACCACCTCGGTGTCGAAGGCGACCAGGTGGGTCTTCAGGCCCGGCAGGCTCCACAGGCAGGCGGCGGTGACGGCGGAGTGGATCACCGAGCCGGCCATGGAGCCCGACTGGTCCACCAGCAGCACGAGTTGCCACTGTTCCAGGTGGCGGCGGGTGCGCGAGTGGAAGTGCGGGCGCTGGATGAGGATGCGGCGTTCCTCGGGCCGGTAGTGGGCGAGGTTGGCGCGGATGGTGGTCCGGAAGTCGAAGTCGCGGGCCAGGGGCAGCCGGCTGGGGCGGCGCGAGCGGGAGCCGGTGAACGCGCGGCGGACCTCCGGGCGCAGGCGCTCCATCAGCTGCCGTACGACCGCCTCGACGATCCGGCGTGCCGCGGCCAGCACTTGGGGGTTCATCAGGTGCTTGGTGCGCAGGACGGCGCGCAGCAGTGTCTGGCTGGGCTCGACGCGGGCGAGGACGTCCGGGTCGGTGACGATCTCGTGGATCCCGTACTGCTCCACGGCGTCCCGCTCCAGCCGCTCCACCGTCTCCTTCGGGAAGAGCCGGTGGATGTCGTCGAGCCAGTCGACGGCGGTGAGCCGGGACGGCCCGTGGCCGCCCTCACGGGAGTCGGACCTCGACCCGCCCCGACGCACCCCACGGCGACGCAGGTCCTCGTCACGGCCGTAGAGCCAGTCGAGCGCGGCGTCTCGGGCGACGGCGGAACCGCGCAGCGGGCCGGTGCAGCGCTCGGCGGGAGAACCGAGGATCAGGCGCCAGCGTTCGAGGGTGGGGTCCGGGGAGGTGAGGTTTGGGGCCGTGCGGTCCGGGGCTGTGCGGTCCGGAGTGCTCGGCGTCTCATCGGGAGCCGGGGAGTTCATCGCGCCGCCCCCAACCGGTGCCGGTCCAGCAGTCGGGCCACGTTCTCCTCCAGGGCTCGGGCGCGGGCGAGTTGCAGCGGCTCGGCGGTCGTCCGCAGCAGGGAGCGGGCCGAGCCGTGCTTGCCGCGTCGCTGAAGCAGGCGTTCCGCGATGCGCTCGCGTTCGCGGGGCGGGAAGAAGGCGAAGGCCTGGCGGAGGGAGGGCAGGCCGGTGAGGAAGTCGTCCTCGGCCATCGCGGCGACGATGCCGTCCAGGACGTCGATCAGGGGTGCGCCGCCGGTGTCCGTGCCGTTGGTATGCGCGTTGCTGGAGTCCGTGGCGCTGGTATGGGCGTCGCCGGTACGTACCTCGTTCAAATCCGTGCCGCCGGTATCCCCGCCGCGGGTGTCCGTGCCGCCGGTATCCCCGCCTCGGGGGACGTCGGCCGTCGCACCCGCGGCGACCTCCTCGCGTGCCAACGCGAACAGGCCGGCCAGCCAGTCGCCGAGCGTGTCCGCGGCGCCGGCCGAGAGCGCCTGCACGGCGGTCGCCGGGTCGTCGGGGACGCCCAACGCCCAGCGCATTCCGAACGCGGCGCCCCGCAGGTCGGCCGGGGCACGCCGGTCGCGGCCGATGCGGGATGCGGCCTCGGCGGCGGCCTCGCGGGTGACCGACAGCAACTCCGGGGCGTGCAGCAGCGCGTCCCGGGCGGCGGCCATGGCGCGAAGCCGCGCGAAGTCCACGCCGGGGCCGCCGTGCAGCCCCTCCGCCAGCCAGAACACGCGGTCGGCGGCGCCCGCGACCACGCTGCCCAGCAGCCGACCGCGGGCCACGCCGAACACCCGGTCGTGCCGCCACAGCCCCAGCGCGGCGGTCAACACCTCGCCGAGCGGACCGAGTTCCGGGATCTGGCCGACCTGCTTCGCGAGCGCGTCCAGCAGTTCGTCGCAGAGCGGGCCGACGCCGCACAGCACCGCGTCGAACAGCAGCCCGGCCAGCGGTCCCGCCGCCGTGCCCGCGGCACGCGCCCGCTCACCGAGCAGCACCGAGGCCGCCTCGTCCAGCCGCGCTCCGTACGCACCCGCCTCGATGAGCGCGGCCTCCCGTCCGCTCGCCGGGCCGGGCTCCCAGCGCTCGGTGAAGACCGGATCGGCGCCGTCGGACGGGCCTGAGACCCGGGTGAAGCCGGGGACGTCCAGTACGCGCAGGCGATGCAGGATCCGGCTGCGCGTCAGGCCGTTCGGGTCGGTGAGGTCGAAGGTGACCGGTGCGTCCGCGTCGGCCAGGCCCAGGCGGGCGAGCTGCTCTGCGACGTCATGCACGAGCGGGGGCCGGGGTGTCTCGGGGTGCAGCCGGCCCTCGGTCTCACCGGCGCAGGCGGCGACCATCTCCACCACGACCGGATGACTGCCGGCGCCGAGCGTGCCCCTGCCGGTCCACGGCAGCGGCTGCTCCAGATCGTCGCTGATCAGCGCACCGGCGAGACCGTCGAGGACATCCACCCGGGTCTCGTACGGATGCCCCCGCATCAGGGCCAGCCCCTGGGCCAGACCGCGCGCGGCGATCAGGTCGGCCGTGGACACCGGGATCCTGCGGGCACGCAGCCGCTCGGCGACCGAGCGCAACAGGCCCTGCGCCGCCGCGCCCGGACCGCCTTCCCACAGCTGCTGGTAGTAGCCGGGTGAGGGCATGCCGGACTGGTAGCCGGAGAAGGCGTCCAACTGCCGGAAGGAGTACGGCACCAGGAAGCTGCCGCAGAGCGCACCGTCGGGCGGGGCGGAAACCTCCGGCCAGTCGTCGGCCCCATCGGCCCCGCCGGCGCCGTGGCCGCCGCCCGGGTACGACAGCGCCCGCAGCGCCGGCTGGTGGAAGCCGCCGGTCACCACGAGCACCGGCCGCCCGCCGGCGCGGGCCACCGCGGCCCGTACCCAGGACGCCATGTACTCCTCGCGCGCCCGGTCGCCGGGGTCGGGCTCGGCATCCCCGCGCACCAGCTCGAAGTAGGCGTCGAGGCGGGCCCCCAGGCCGTCCGGGTCGTGCGGTTCGGTTCCGTCGCCAGGTTCGGCGACCTCGAACAGCCCGTCCCACAGCGCGTCCACCGAGTCCACGGCGAAGTGCTCGCACAGCCGTCGCGTCGCCTCCGTGTACCTCGCCTCGGCGTCGGCGTAGCGGTTGGTCTGCCGGTCGGCGCGTTCCGCGAACGCCGGATGCCAGGCCGGCAGGTCGATGAACCGCACGTCCGCACCGGCGGCGCGACCGTCCCGCAGTGCGATCCACTCCGGGGAGTAGTCGCACAGCGGGGCCCACGAGGTCGCGACGCGTGTCTCGTCGCGGTAGTGGCTGAAGACGGCGACGGGCAGCCGGTGGCCGAGCAGCAACTCCTCCAGCCGGTCGTTCATGTCCGCCGGGCCCTCCACCAGGACGTACGCCGGCCGCAGTGTCTCGATCGCGCGGCGGACCAGGCGGGCGCAGGCCGGCGAGTGGTGCCGTACGCCGAGGAAGACGGCGGAGCCGGAGTCGACGGTGTTCGTCATCAGTCCGCCAGGAGATGCCGCGCGTCGTGCAGCGCCTGCCACTGCGCCCCCTTGCGCCGCGGCACGTCCTGCTCCAGGAACCGCCGGAGCCGGGCGAGATCCTCGGGGCTGTCCTTCGCCGCCGTGCCCGCCAGACTCGTCACCACGTCGGCCGCGCTGCCGGGCTCGCCGCGCAGGAACCAGGCCCGCACGCCCACCGCGTGCGCGACGGACACGGCCTCGGCGGTGCTCATCACCGTCGACATCCGCTCGCCCCGCTCCGCCGGGCCGCGCAGTTCCCGGAAGGTGCCCACCAGGACCTCCAGCACGTCCCGGCGCGGCGCCGCCTCCACGCCCGACTGCCGCAGCAACGCGGTGGCCTCGGCCTCGACCAGCGCCAGCTCGGTGTCGAAGTCGGGAATGGGGAAGACCGTCTCGAAGTTGAAGCGGCGCTTGAGCGCGGCACTCATCTCGTTGACGCCCCGGTCGCGGGTGTTGGCGGTGGCGATGACATTGAAGCCCTGCCGGGCGAAGACCATGCCCTGCGGCCCGTCCAGCTCGGGGATCGCGATGACCCGGTCGGAGAGCAGCGACAGCAGGCAGTCCTGCACCTCCAGCGGGCAGCGGGTGATCTCCTCGAAGCGCACGATCCGGCCCTCGGCCATGCCGTTCAGCATGGGCGCGGGGACGAGGGAGCGGGGCGAAGGGCCCTCGGAGACCAACAGGGCGTAGTTCCAGGAGTACTTGATCTGGTCCTCGGTGGTGGCCGCGCCGCCCTGCACGGTGAGCGCGGAGCTGCCGCTGACGGCCGCCGCGATCAGCTCGGACAGCAGCGACTTCGCCGTGCCCGGCTCTCCCACCAGCATCAGGCCGCGGTTGGTCGCCAGGGTGACCAGGGCCCGTTCCACCAGGGAGACGTTGCCGACGAACTTGCGGCTGATGCCGGCCCGTTCGTCGCCCACGATGAAGCGGCGGGCGGCCCGCAGGCTGAGCTGCCAGCCCGGCGGGCGCGGATCGCCGTCGGCGGCGCGCAGGGCGGCGAGTTCGCCGGCGTGGCGGACCTCGGCGGGCGGGCGCTGGAGCTGCTCGTCGGCGTCTTCGACAGTCACGGTCGCGGTCACTTCGCGGTCACCTCGGTGAGGTCGGCCAGGATTTCGGAGGCGATGACGGGGCTGAGGTCGCCGAAGCGCAGCTGGTACGGGCGGCTGCTCCAGTAGTCGCCGGGGCTGCTGTCGAGCCAGACGTTCTCGAAGGTCTGGTCGGGGAACGTGTCGACCATGCCGACGGCGATCCCCTCGTCCAGGCCGATGACCACGTAGTGGTCGTCGTCGATACGGCGGTGGAACCAGCGCTCCACGCCGTTGTCCTCCGGATTGCCCCGCTCCCAGCCCCGCTTGGTGAGGCCGAGCAGCTTGCCCACCGGTACCGTCGCGCCCTCGAACCGGGTCAGCCGGTGGCCCGCGGACTCCTCCTCGGTGAGCGCGTGCACGGCCCGGCCGAGCTGCGCGAAGGGCTGCAGGATCTCGTAGTCGGCGAACAGCTCCGACCAGGCGCCGAGATCCTCACCCAGGTGCAGCGGATGCGCCAGCCGGACGCTCGCCTCCTCGGGCAGCGTCAGCTCGTCGTCCTCGACATCGGCGAACGTGCGGTCCTCGGCCACCCGGAACGCCGTCACCTCGCCGTCCGCCTCACTGAACCAGACCAGGCGCCGCACCAGATGCCACAGCAGGGGATGCGCCACGAACAGCTCCCGGAACTCCGCGGCCTGCCAGGAACGCTGGGCGACCATGGCCGCCTCCAGCCGCCGCACCTGGTCACCGGCGACCGTGCGGACGTCCTTCTTCAGTGCGGCGAACCGCTTGCGCTCGGCCGGCGCGAGCTCCGGGTCGTCCTTGGCGGCGGGCGCGGGCAGGGCCTTGCGGGGCTTGCCGTCGGCGTCGCGGACGTACGGCCGCAGCTGCTCGTCGAAGCCGACGGTGAACTGCCGGGTGCCGTAGTCGATGACCGTGCTGCCGTCGGCGTCGAGCCCGAAGTCGGGGACGAGCCGGTCGCCCAGCTGCTCGGCGGTCAGGCCCAGCCCCTCGGCGACCTCGGCGATCTTCTCCTGGGCGCGGACCTTCAGGGCCTTGAACGGCACCCGTTGAGCGATGCCGTGCAGATGCAGCAGGGCCACGTCGGAGCCGATGGTCGCGAGGACGTTCAGCCCCTCCACGGCACGGTGGTGCGCCCCCTCGCCGGGCCACGCGCGCAGCACGGGAGTCAGGCTCCGGACTGTCTCGTCGTCCCCGAGCCAGCCCAGGGCGTGCAGCGCCCAGCTCTCCTTCGGCGGCATCCCGGCGAGCCGCCACTGCTCGAACAGACCCCAGGCGAACACGGCGAGGGAGTCGGCGGCGCAGTGCTCGGTCAGCACGTCGAGGCCGGGGTAGACCTCGCCGGGCTTGGACACCGCCAGCACGGTCAGGGCGTGCCGTACCGCGTCGGCGGGCAGCGCGCCGCCCTCCTTCAGCAGGATCTGCGGCAACAGCGCCGGGTCGGCCCAGGCGCCCACGGTCGGCACACGTGCCGGAAGCGCGCTCTCCAGCGGATCGGCGGCCAGCAGCTCCTCGACGCTGTCCGCGGCCTCCTGCCCGCACTCGGCGACGGCCTTCAGCACCGCCTCCCCGCCCTGGGCGTCCGCCACCAGCCGCAGCGCCTGCTCCGCGCCCCGACGCACGACGCCGGGCTTGCCCACCGCGTGGGGGACGAGAAACGGAACGGCGGCCAGACCGTGCCGCGCCAGCCACGCGCGGGCTGTCGCGTCGGCCGACTTCAGGCGGGCCAGCCAGTCGCACACGAGCGCTGCGACCTCGACACTCAGATACGGCAGGACCGGCGTGCCCAGGGTGGAGGGATGCCGGGCGGCGGCGTGCAGCAGCAACGGCAGGGCGTGCACCTCGTGCTTGGCCGCGACCGGCTTGAGAGAGGACTCGCCGTCCCAGTAGTCCTTGGGGGCACAGACGGCCAGCAGCGGTCGCACGACGTCCTCGGGCCCGTCGACGAACAGCCGGACGTCGCGGACGTCCTGCAACTGCTCGCCCCGCTGGAGGATTTCGATCTCCCTGGTCCAGGCGTACTTACCGCGCCACCGGCCGTACCAGGACTTGGTGCCGGCCCACTCCTCCCGCTCACCCGGCAGCCAGGCCACCCGCGGCCCCGGGACGACCGGCGTCTCGTCCGCGACGCGCGCCTTGCGGGCCGTACGCTTCTTCGCCCACGGCGGGCTGACCAGCAGCGCGGGCAGCGCGTGCGGCGGGGCGTCGGCCACTCGGTCGCTGTTGGTGAGCATCGGTTCGACGAGGTCGGTGACGGCGACGGGCAGGTCGGGCAGCACGGCGGCCGTCAGCTTCCGGTGCGTATGGACGTGCGCGGCCAGCAACTGCCGGGCCATCGACGCGTACTTGGCGGAGCCGAGCGCCGCCGTGCCCAGCAGGCGCAGGGCGCGGACCGGGTAACGCCGCATCGCCTCCAGAAGGTGCGGGCGGACGTGCTTGTCCTCGACGCGGGCGAGAAGGATGCCGAAGGCGTCGTCCGAAGGCAGCTCGACCAGGGCGCCGGCGAGGACCTTGGTCCGGTCGGAGCCGTACGCGACGTCCAGCCCCTCCTCCAGCATCGGCGCGAACGCGATGCCGGTGCCCTCGGCGAGCGTGGCGACGAACGCCATCGACCAGCCGCCCCAGTGCAGATGCAGCCTGCTGCCGAAGTGGCCGAGCTGCTCGGGGGAGCCGATCGAGCACAGCAGCATCTCCCGGAGCAGCGGGTCGTCCACGACCTCGCCCGTGCAGCACTCGGCGACCCACTCCCGCTCGCCGGGCACCAGATAGGACACGACGATGCGACCGCGCTCCGCGTCCCGGCACTGCGAGAGCGCGGCGACGGCCTCCCTGTAGGAGTCCTCGTCCGCCGCGGCGAGCAGGGCCCGCATCCGGTCAGCGAAGTGGGGGCGCGCCCACTGGCCCTCGACATGGCCGCCGACGGGCCGGAAGCGCAGCCGGGGATCCTGCCGGTTCATGCCGTACTGCAGCCAATAGGCCTCGATGTCGAAGTACTCCACGACCGCCCGCGCGGCGAAGGCCAGGCCGTGGTCGTGGACCCAGGTGTCCACGAAGACCCCGCTGGGGAGCTGGTAGTGCATGGTCATCGAGGCCAGCGCGGCCGCGCCGAGTGGACTGGGACTCCCGCTCAGATGCCCGCGGGCCGCTTCGACGATCCGGGCGTCGCTCAGCGAGGAGGAGAGCATCTGCTCGATCCAGTTCGCCTCCTCCCTCAGCCGGCCGGCCACCTTTTCCCCGGCGTCCTGGTGCGGCGCGACGGCACCACGCCTGATCCCGCCCCGCCTGGGGTGGACCAACCGCCTCCAGGCGGCCGGCACTTCGAAGCTCTCCTCGTCGGGCAGGACGATCTCATCGGGCAGGGCGACCTCGTCCGGCGGGACCGGCGCCGACTCCACAGCCTGCGCCGCAGCCCCGACGGCGGCCTCGGCCGAGACCTCCCGATACCCCTTGCGCTCCTTCTCCGCGATCACCTTCGTCAGATGGAGCCGAGCCGCCTCAACCGAGTCCAGCTCCTTCACCTGCGTACGGCCCTCCGCGCCAACTCGCCCGTAGCGCACGGTGACAGCGGCACCCTCGGTCTCCGCCTCCCAGAACTTCGCCGAACCGTCCCCGACAAACTCCCAGCGCCGCACGGGCCCTCCCCTTCGCCGACCCCCCGGTCGGTGATCGTTCGATCAAGTGGCCGCCACAGTAACGGGGGCCACTGACAACGGGATGGCGGTGTGAGCACGGGGCGGCATCGGCCCGGCGGCGATGTCAGTGCCGGCTGCCATGATCCCCGCATGGACTACGAGAGGGACGCTCCACACCCCGACTTTTCGCAGGTCTCCGCCGAGGAGCTCGGCGGCCTGCTCGTGGAGACGTACCAGGTGGACGTCTCGGAACAGCATGCGACGACGAGATTTCGCGGCGCGATCGAGGAGGCGGCCGGGGAGCGGCAGCCGCGCTACACGCCGGACGTGTGCCGCCGGCTGTTCGAGATGCTCGTCGAGACGGCCGAGCAACGCGGCTGGGCGGACCTCACCTTCGGCCTGGCCACGCTGGAGCGCCGCACCGGTCCGCTGCCCGACGTGTCCGAACCGGCCCGCCGACTGGTCGAGTTGCTGCTGGCGAAGGAGACCGTGCGCCAGCCGTACGCGCTGCTCGCGGTCGCGGGGCTCGCGGACGAGGCGACCCTGCGGGTGGCAAAGGAGCAGCTCTCGCAGGACGTCGGCCCCGTCGTCGCCGACGAGATCGCCGTCATCGCCGCCCTCGGTCCGGCCGAGCGGGCGCGGCTGTCCGGGATCGACCGGAGCGACGGATTCAGCTCCCCGCCGCCGTCACTCACCGGAGTTTGGCGCAGTGCGGCCGACACCCCGGCGTACGTCGCGTTCGCCCGTCGTGCCCTGGAAGCGGCGGCCGACCGCACCGACGCGATCCGGGCGGGGGAGATCCCGTACCGGGCGGACAAGGCGTTCACGGACCGTGAGGTCGTCTCGCTCGGGCAGGCCGCCCGGGTGGCGCTGCTGCGCGACGAGCCATGGCTGCCCGAGCTGTTCGACCGGCTGCTGCCCGGCGTCGCCATCGCCCCGGCGCCGGCCAGGACGGTGCCGTCACAGGCGCTCCTGTACGAACTCGTCCGTGCCGCACAGGACTTCCCCACACCCGAGCTGGCGACCGCGATACGGACCGTGCGCGGGAACGTCCGGCACGCCGGAGTCCCCAAGCAGCTAGACAAGATGCTCAAGAAGGTCGAGGCGGCCCTCGCCGAGCGCACCGAGGTGGCGCTGCGGCTGCCGAGGCTGGGGTTCGGTGACGACGGTGTGCTGCGCAGGAAGGCCGGCGACTACGAGGCCGTCGTCACCGTCGCCGAGAACGCCACGCTGGGCTGGGAGAAGGACGGCCGCCCGCTGCGCGGCCTCCCCGCGCCGGTCCGCCGCGACCACGCCGCCCTCGTCAAGGAGCTGCGCGAGCTGGTGAAGCGGGTGAACGCCCAACTAGTCACTCTCGCCCGTGCGCTGGAGGGCGGCTTCACGGTCGACGCCGTGCACCCGTACGGCTGGTGGCGCACCGAGCTGGCCGGACATCCGCAGGCCCGGCCCCTCGTTCGCCGCCTGATCTGGGAGATCGAGGTCGCGCCGGGGGAGTGGCAGGCGGTGCTGCCCGAGGCGGGCGACCTGCCCGACGCACCCGACGACGCCTCCGTACGCCTCTGGCACCCGCTGCGCTGCGCCCCGGACACCGTGCGGGCCTGGCGGGACCTGCTCACCGAGCGGCGGATCCGGCAGCCGTTCAAGCAGGCCTTCCGGGAGATCTACCTCCTCACCCCGGCCGAGGAGGAGACCCGCGTCCACTCCAACCGCTTCGCCGCACACCTCGTCCACTACCGCAGGATGTTCGCCCTGTTCCGCGCCCGGGGCTGGACGAGCGGCCGGCTCGGCCCCTGGGACGACGGGGACGGCGACGCGGCCGAGCGCACCCTGGCGGCGGGGGAGTGGCAGGTGCGCTTCTTCCACACCTGGTACGACTGGGCCGACGGCGACGAACTGGCCTCGACCGACCAGGTCCGCTTCGCCCGCCGGGCCGAGGGTGCCTGGCGTGAGGCGCCGCTCGCGGACGTGCCCCCGCTGGTGTTCAGCGAGGCGATGCGGGACATCGACCTGTTCGTCGGCGTGACCTCGATCGCCGCCGATCCCGACTGGACCGACGCCGGCCCCGGGCGCGCCTACTGGGAAAGGGCCGGCTTCGCCGAACTGACCGAGAGCGCCGCATCCCGGCGCGACGCCCTGGAGCGGATCCTGCCCCGGCTGAGGATCGCCGACCGGTGCTCGCTCGACGGCCGGTTCCTGGTCGTCCGCGGCGACCTGCGCACATATCGGATCCATCTCGGCTCGGCCAACATCCTGATGGAACCGGACGGCAGCTACCTGTGCGTCGTCCCGGCACGGGACAAGCGGGACAAGGACGGCGGCAGAGTGTTCCTGCCGTTCGAGGACGACCGGCTCTCGCTGATCCTCAGCAAGGCGTTCCTGCTGGCCGCCGACACACAGATCACGGACGGATCGATCCTCGCGCAGATCACGAGAGGCTAGCGCGCCGTGGATGGCAGGATGCCAAGGGCGCGACGAGAGGGGCGGGAAGGGGCAGGGGCGCGATGGGGCGGAGTGAGCGGGAGGCGGTGGCCCGGGGCGGGCGGCTGAACGAGGCGGCACAGGCGGTGGCCGATGACCACGCGCGGGCCGTCGCGGCCGTACGGCAGGCCCTGGAGCCGATCCACGACGACCTGGCGCGGCGCGAGCTGGACGTCATCCCGGTCGCCCGGCTCAAGGACGTCACCGAGGGCAGGCTGCGGCTCGGCGAGGTGGAGAAGGGCGGGTTCCGGACGGTCGGGCAGGTCCTCGACGCCGGGCCGTCCCGGTTGCGCCAGCTCCCCGGGGTCGGACAGCAGACCGCCGACCAGACCGTGGCCGCCGCCCGGCGGATCGCCGACGCCGTAGGGGACACCATCGCCGTACACATCGACGTGGACCGGCCCGAGCCCCGCACGACCGCACTGGTGATGGCGCTCGGCGTGCTGGTGGAGGCGGGCGACGAGGCGCGCCGGGCCGTCGACGCGGCCAAGGCGCTGACCGAGCGGCTGGGCCCGCTGCTGGCAGAGGCCGGGCCGGCGGCCGGGCGGCTGCGCATGCTGTTCGCCGGGCAGGCGAAGCGGGACCGGGCGCTGACGGCCGTCGCCGAGATCCGCGCCCTGACCGAGCGGGCCCAACAGGACGGCGTGCCCGAGCTGCTCGCCCAGGCCTCGGTCGACCTGCTGCGCCGCCCGGAGTCCGAGGTGGCCGCCCTGGTCGACTTCGAGCTGCGCTCCGCCGACTACTACGGCCTGCTCGCCGAGCTCTCCGGCCGCGCCCCCGACCCCGCGGCGGCCGAGGGGTTCCTGCCGGACGAGGTGGCCGAGCGGGTCAGGAACCAGACGCTCGACGACACGCACCGACGGGTCTCGCTGCGCGGCTACCAGGCCTTCGGTACCCGCTTCGCCCTCGCCCAGCGCCGGACGATCCTCGGCGACGAGATGGGGCTCGGCAAGACGATCCAGGCCATCGCCGCGCTGGCCCACCTCGCCGCCGAGGGGCAGAGCCACTTCATGGTGGTCTGCCCGGCCAGCGTGCTCATCAACTGGACCCGGGAGATCGAGAAGCGCAGCGCACTGACCGTGACACCGCTGCACGGGCCCGATCGGCAGGAGGCGTTCGCGGACTGGAAGGGCCGGGGCGGCGTCGCGGTCACCACCTTCGACGCCCTGCGCGGCTTCCCGGTGCCGGGCGGCGGCGAGCTGGGCATGCTCGTCGTCGACGAGGCGCACTACGTCAAGAACCCCGCGACCCGCCGCTCCAGGACCGTCTCAGAGTGGGCCGAGCACTGCGACCGCGTGCTGTTCATGACGGGTACGCCCATGGAGAACCGCGTCGAGGAGTTCCGCAGCCTGGTCCGGATCCTGCAGCCGGGCCTGGCCGACACGGTCGACGAGCACGACTCGGTTGCCGGTTCCAAGGCGTTCCGGAAGGCGGTCGCACCGGTCTATCTGCGCCGTAACCAGCAGGACGTCCTCACCGAACTCCCCGCGCTCCAGCACACGGACGAGTGGGAGGAGCCCAGCGCGGCGGACGAGGAGGCCTACCGCGAGGCCGTGCGGGCCGGCAACTTCATGGCGATGCGCAGGGCGGCGTACGCCCGGCCGAAGCACTCGGCGAAGCTGGACCGGCTGCGCGAGATCGCCGCCGAGGCCGCCGAGAACGGGCTGAAGGTCGTCGTGTTCTCCGCGTTCCGGGACGTGCTGGCGGTCGTGCGGGAGGGGTGGGCGCTCGCGGACGCCACGGAAGCGACGGAGCCGGCGGATCCGGTGGAGGACGGACCGGGCAGGGGGCGGCTCAACGGGCGGGTCTTCGGACCGATTTCGGGCAGTGTGCCGCCCGCGCGCAGGCAGCAGCTCGTCGACGACTTCGCCGCGGCGCCGGGCCATGCCGTACTGCTGTCGCAGATCGAGGCGGGTGGAGTGGGCCTCAACATGCAGGCCGCGTCCGTCGTCATCCTCTGCGAGCCGCAGCTCAAGCCGACGGTCGAGCATCAGGCGGTCGCCCGCGCCCACCGCATGGGCCAGGTCCGCTCGGTGCGCGTGCACCGCCTGCTGTGCACGGGCGGGGTGGACGAACGGCTGGTGCGGATGCTGGAGAACAAGACCCGCCTGTTCGACGCGTACGCCCGCCGCAGCGCGGTCGCCGAGTCGACACCGGACGCCGTCGACATCTCGGACATCGCCCTCGCCCGCCGCATCGTCGAGGAGGAGCAGGCCCGGCTGGGCACGACCCCGGGAAAGCCCGCCACGGAAGGGGCGTGCGCGCCGGGCGACGAGGGGGTTATGACAGCCCCGTCATGACAGCCCCGTCATGACCGTCCGTCATGCCCGCCCCGCCGCCCGGCGACAAGCCTCCGCGTACGCCCGTACGAGTGGCCGCCCGGCATCCTCGCGCCGCCAGGCCAGCGCATACCGGCTCGCCGACAGCCCCCGCACCGGACGCGTCACCACTGAGCCCAGCGAGACCAGTGGGGCGTTGCCCGCGGCCACCAGGCAGACCCCGAGCCCGGCGACCAGCGCCTCGTACGTCTCCTCGGTGCTCGCGATCTCCGCCCCGATGCGCGGCAGGCGTCCGCCCCGCTCCTCCAGCGCCAACCAGTGGTCACGCAACGGCCCCGCGCTCGCCGGCAGGGCGAGGAACGGCTCCTCGAGCAGGTCGGTGAAGTCGACCTCCGCGCGGGCGGCCAGCGGATGGGCCTCGGGCAGGGCGACCAGCCGGGGCTCCTGAGCGACGACGGTCCAGTCGTAGCGTCCGGCGTCCGGCAGCGGCAGCCACACGAAGGCCACGTCGGCCCCACCGTCCGCGAGGCCCGCCGTCGGGTCCTCCCAGCTCACCTGCCGCAGCCGCAGGACGGTCTCCGGGTGCGCGGCGGTGAAACGGGAACGGATCGCCGGCAGCAGCCCACCGCGCCCCGGACTGGTGCTCATGCCGACCACCAGCGTGTCGCGTGCCGCCGCCCGCGCGGCCTCCAGCGCCGCCGCCCCGTCCGACCAGGCGTCCAGCACCCGCCGGGCGTGCGGCAGCAGCGCGGTGCCGGCCTCGGTGAGCGTCACGCCCCGCGGCTCGCGGCGCAGCAGCTCCACGCCCAGCTGCCGTTCCAGCGCCCGGACCTGCTTGCTGAGCGCGGGCTGGGAGACGTACAGCCGCTCGGCCGCGCGCGTGAAGTGCAGTTCCTCGGCCACCGTCACGAAGTAGCGCAGGTCCCGTACATGAACGTCCATAGCCATAACCATCGGTTATCAGCGTGGGTCTTGGACGGGCAACCCCAGGGCGCAGCAGGCTGGTCCCCATCACGGCGATACGAGGAGCTGTCATGAACAAGGTGTGGCTGATCACCGGCGCGAGCAGTGGCTTCGGGCGGGCCATCGCGGACGTGGCGCTCGCCGAGGGCGATGTGGTGGTGGGTGCGGTACGGCGCCCCGAGGGCCTGGACGACCTCGTGGCCGCGCACCCCGACCAGGTGGAGGCGCTGCGGCTGGACGTGGCCGAGACGGGGGCCGCGGAGGCGGCCGTACGGGATGTGATCGACCGGCACGGACGGATCGACGTCCTGGTCAACAACGCGGGCCGCACGCACGTCGGCGCCTTCGAGGAGACGACCGAGCAGGAGCTGCGCGAGCTTTTCGACGTGCACGTCTTCGGTCCGGTCGCCCTCACCCGGGCCGCGCTCCCGCACATGCGCGAGCGGCGTTCCGGGGCGATCGTGCAGATGAGCAGCATGGGCGGGCAGATGTCGTTCGCGGGCTTCTCGGCGTACAGCGGAACGAAGTTCGCGCTGGAGGGGCTGTCCGAGGGGCTCGCGGACGAGGTCGCCGAGTTCGGCATCAAGGTCCTGATCGTCGAGCCGGGCTCCTTCCGCACCGCGCTGTTCCGGGCGGGCCGGGCCGGGGCCAGCGCGGACAGCGGTCTGTACGCCAAGGTGAGCGGGACCCGCGGCATGGTCTCCGGCGGCGACGGCACCCAGCAGGGCGACCCGGCGAAGGCGGCGGCGCTGATTCTGGCGGCGCTGGAGGCCGAGGACACCCCGCTGCGGCTGCCGTTGGGCGACGACGGGGTCAGTGCCGTGCTCGGCCACCTCGACCAGGTCCGCGACGACGTCCTGACCTGGGAGAAGCGCACGCGCGCCACGGCGTTCGACAACTGACCGGGCGCGCCGGGGAGCAGGGTTCGAGGACGGCCGGTCCGTTGACCGGCCGTCCTCGGCTGCCCCGGTGCGTCCGGCCGAGTTGGCCGTGCACGGCCCTTGTGTAATTCCTGTGGAGCCCTCAATCTTTCGGCTGACGCACAGGTGCGGCAACGCCCGGAATTGACATGTCCCTGTCTCTCTCGTCACTTCCATGCACCTGCGCACCCCCCACCAGCGCACCACCGATCGAGGAGGACCCCTCAGATGGCAGTGATGCGTAATTCCCGCAGAGACACCCGGCGAAGACTGTCCGCGCTCAGCATGGCGGCCACCGCGGCCCTCGCCGCGGGCCTCGTCTCCGCACTCCCCGCCGCGGCCGCTCCCGAGGGCCGTATCCAGTACGCGGGCGCGGCCAACGCCGTCGCCGACAGCTACATCGTGACCCTCAAGGCGGACCACGCCCGCTCGGGCTCCAAGGCGGGGCGGACCCTCGTCGAGGGGTACGGCGCCGGCATCGAGCGGACGTACAAGAAGGCCCTCAACGGCTACGCCGTCGAGGCCTCGGAGGCGGAGGCCAAGGCGCTCGCCGCCGACCCGGCGGTCGCCTCGGTCGTCCAGAACCGCACGTTCAGCATCGACGCCACCCAGACCAACCCGCCCTCCTGGGGCCTGGACCGCATCGACCAGAAGAACCTGCCGCTCAACAGCTCGTACACCTACCCGGACTCGGCCGGTCAGGGCGTGACCGCGTACGTCATCGACACCGGCGTCCGCATCACCCACAGCGACTTCGGCGGCCGTGCCTCCTACGGCTACGACGCCATCGACAACGACAACACCGCCCAGGACGGCCACGGCCACGGCACGCACGTCGCCGGCACCGTCGCGGGCAACGCCTACGGTGTCGCCAAGAAGGCCAAGGTCGTCGGCGTGCGCGTGCTGAACAACTCCGGTTCCGGTACGACCGCCCAGGTCGTCGCCGGCATCGACTGGGTCGCCCAGAACGCCGTCAAGCCGGCCGTCGCCAACATGTCCCTCGGCGGCGGCGCCGACTCCGCCCTCGACACGGCCGTACGCAACGCCATCGCCTCCGGCATCACCTTCGCCGTCGCGGCCGGCAACGAGTCGACCGACGCCTCCACCAGGTCGCCCGCCCGCGTCACCGAGGCCATCACGGTCGGCGCGACGACCTCGACGGACGCCAAGGCGAGCTACTCCAACTACGGTTCGGTCCTGGACCTGTTCGCGCCAGGCTCGTCCATCACCTCGGCCTGGAACTCCAGCGACTCGGCGACCAACACCATCTCCGGTACGTCGATGGCGAGCCCGCACGTGGCGGGCGCGGTCGCGCTCCACCTCGCCG
This sequence comes from Streptomyces sp. NPDC055013, assembly GCF_053608645.1. Classification (NCBI taxonomy): domain Bacteria; kingdom Bacillati; phylum Actinomycetota; class Actinomycetes; order Kitasatosporales; family Streptomycetaceae; genus Streptomyces; species Streptomyces sp. NPDC055013. Next base: position 29,409 of record NZ_JBSGVW010000043.1, on the reverse strand, counting down.
ACAACCCCTCGGCCACCCCGGCCCAGGTCGCCTCGGCGCTGACGGCCGCCGCCACGACCGGCGTCGTCACCAGCCCCGGCACGGGGTCGCCCAACCGGCTGCTCCACGTCGGCGGCGGTGGGACCACCCCGCCCGGCCCGCGCTTCGAGAACACCGGCGACTACGCGATCAGCGACAACGCCACGGTCGAGTCCCCGCTGACGGTCTCCGGCGTCTCCGGCAACGCGCCCTCGGCCCTTCCCGTCGAGGTCCACATCGTCCACACGTACATCGGCGACCTCCAGGTCCAGCTGATCGCCCCCGACGGCACGGCGTACACGCTGAAGTCGTACGGCACGGGCGGCAGTTCGGACAACATCAACACCACGTACTCGGTGAACGCCTCCTCGGAGGCCGCGGCCGGCACGTGGAAGCTGCGCGTCAGCGACAACGCGCGCTACGACACCGGGCGCATCGACGCCTGGGCGCTTCAGTTCTGATTCCGGTCTGATTCCGGATCAGTAGTCATCCTCCTCGTCCTCGCGGTACGGCTCCGGGTCCGTGACCCAGCCGGCCGCGAGGACGAGCCGTGAGTGGCGGTGCAGGGCGAGAAAGCCGAAGGGGCGGTCGTACGTGGCCCGGACGGTGGTGGTCACCCAGCGGACCGCCAGCGGGGCGCCGCCTGCCACCGCGTCGAAGGCCGTCACCGCGGCCGCACGGAAGCCCAGCTCGCCGAACCTCGCCATCGTGGACTGCCGGGCCGACCCGATGGCCAGGGGAAAGTCGGCGATGCCGGAAAAGTGGCCACGGCTCGTGTCCAAGGCCGACGTCAGGCCGAACACCCGGTGCAGCTCCAGCAGATCGTGGTGCGCGTCCATGTCGAACGCCACCGTCTCCACCTGCAGCGTCCGCGGTACGGGGCGGGTGTTCCGCTGCTTCACGACCGACAGCCCCGGCCCCACTTCCCCGTAGGGCAGTCGGGACCCCGGCACCACCGCGTACCTGCGCTCCAGGATGCCGACCCCTGCCCCGAGCACCGCCCCTGCCGTCATCCCCTCCTCGCCGAGCAGCAGATGGACGTCGATCGCGTTGTCGCCCAGGACCTTCAGTTCGGTGACGTGTCCAGCCGGTGTGTCCGCGACCCCGACCCGGTCCAGCAGCGTGCTCCTGCGGTACAGGCCCAGCAGCGTACGGTCACTCCAGGGACCGACCTCCGGCAACGTCGGCCCATCCCTGAAGCGCCGCAGCCACTCCGTACGCAACGCCAGCGCACTCGCCAACACCATCTCGGTGCCCTGGTCCAGTTGCACGGGCATCCCGTCGATCAACCCACCCGTCCGCTTCACCGCCCACGCGTCCAGCGTCGCCTTGTCGGCCTCCGCATTCCCCGTCAGCACCCCGTGCGCCTGCGCGGGAAGCCCCGCCTCCCATCGCTCCCGCAGCTCCAGCGTCCGCTTGGTCCACAGCCCGAGCGCCGAGTCCAGCCCCCGCGTCGCCCCCATCGCGCCCAGCAACTCCCGTGCGGCCCCCGCCGCTTCGTCCGCCGGCAATCCCACCGCCTCGGCCAGCTCCGCGCGCGCCGGACCGCCCGCCCCGTCCGCCAGGAAGGCGAGCAGCGGCCACACACCGGCGGCCGAGAACACCGTGCCGCCCTCGGAAGCCGACGCCCACCGCGCCGTCAGCCCGTTGACCGCCCGGATCGTCGCATTCGTGACCCGCATGACGTCCCCCATCGCCCACCCCGCGCTTACGATTCGCCCAGTCGTACGCCAGTTCCCACCACCCGGCACCGCCGCCCGAACGCAGGAGCACGGTACTCGTGTCCATACCTCCGCCTCCCGGACCCCACCAGCCACCAGGGTCCCCGGGGCAGCCCCAAGGGCCGTATGCGCAGGGCCAGTACCCGTCGCCGTACCCCTACGGCGCACCCGCCGCCCAGGGGCCGTACCCGTACCACCCCTACGGTGCCTACGGCCGCTCCGTGCCCGTCAACGGCGTGGCCATCGGGGCCCTCGTCCTCGGCATCCTCTGCTTCGTGCCGGCCCTGGGACTGGTGCTGGGGCTGATCGCGCTGGTGCAGATCAGGAAGAACGGCGACCGCGGCAAGGGCATGGCGGTCGCCGGTTCCGTGCTGTCCTGCGTCGGGCTCGTGCTGTGGTCGCTGCTGCTGTCCACGGGCGCCGCCTCCGACTTCTGGGACGGCTTCAAGGGCGCCGCGAGCGGCGAGGGAACGGCTTTCGCGCTCGCCAAGGGCGACTGTTTCAACTCCTCGACCGGCAGCCTGCAGGGCCGGACCTACGACGTCGACGAGGTGCCCTGCACCGGCCGGCACGACGCCGAGGTCGTGGCCGTCGTGAAGGTGCCTGACGGTTCCTTTCCCGGTGACGACGAGCTGGCGGACGTCGCGGACGACAAGTGCTACGAGCAGGCGGGCCTCTACGCCTTGGACGCCTGGGCCCTCCCGGACGGTGTGGACGTGTACTACCTCGTGCCGACCCGGCAGAGCTGGCGCTTCGGCGACCGCGCGATCACCTGCATGTTCGGCAGCACGGACGGCAAGCCCCTGGCCGAGTCGCTGCGCCGTGACTACATGACCCTCGACGGGTACCAGGTGAGGTTCCTGTCGGCGTCCAACCACATCGACAACGTCCTGTACGAGGAGCCCGAGGCCTACCCCGAGGAGGATCTGGCGGCGAACCGGGCCTGGGCGAAGGACGTCCACCGCGTCCTCGGCGAGCAGATCGAGAAGCTGCGCACGCAACCCTGGCCGGAGGACGCGAAGGCGCCCGTCACCGAGTTCCTCGCGGAGATGGAGGACTCCCGCAAGGAGTGGGCCAAGGCGGCGGCGGCCGACGACGCGGACACGTTCTACACGCACTACGAAAAGGCGTACGGCTATGTCGACGGCGCCGGGACCGTCACCGCGCGCAAAGCTCTGGGCCTGGACACGACCGTGCCGACGTACGAGGACGACTCCGAGAGTGGCGACGAGGGTGGAAGTGGGGGCGGCCTCGATGTGTGAGAGCGCCCTATACGGAAAGAAAGTGCCTGGGTAAAGCCCACCCCCGGCACAAGTCATCACATCGAGTGATTCTCTGGCCTTTGCTTGCACCGGACAACCCACGGTTGCCAGGCTGTTGCTGTCTGTACAACCTGATGGGAGCGGCCAGTGACTTTCGGTGAGCAGCCGGCGTACCTGCGCGTCGCGGGTGATCTCCGCAAGAAGATCGTCGACGGTTCGCTGCCACCGCACACCCGGCTCCCGTCCCAGGCCCGGATCCGCGAGGAGTACGGCGTCTCGGACACCGTCGCCCTCGAGGCGCGCAAGGTGCTGATGGCCGAGGGGCTGGTCGAGGGGCGCTCCGGTTCCGGGACGTACGTCCGTGAGCGTCCCGTGCCCAGGCGGATCTCCCGCTCCGGCTTCCGTCCGCCGACCGGCGCCACGCCCTTCCGTCAGGAGCAGGCCGACGGTGAGACGCGCGGCACCTGGGAGTCCAGCAGCGCACAGGCCGAGGCCAGCGTCGCCGTCGCCGACCGGCTCGGCATCCGCCCCGGCGACCGCGTGATGTCCACGAGGTACCTCTTCCGGGACGCCGGCGAGGCGATGATGCTCTCCACCTCCTGGGAGCCGCTCGCCGTCACCGGCCGTACGCCCGTGATGCTGCCCGAGGAGGGCCCGCTCGGCGGCATGGGTGTCGTCGAGCGCATGGCGGCCATCGACGTCGTCGTGGACAACGTGACGGAGGAGGTGGGGGCCCGCCCCGGCCTCGCGGAGGAGCTGCTGACGCTGGGCGGCGTCCCCGGTCATGTCGTCGTGGTCATCCAGCGCACCTACTACGCGTCCGGCCGTCCGGTGGAGACGGCGGACGTGGTCATTCCGGCGGACCGCTACCGCGTCGCCTATCACCTACCGGTGAAGTAGCGCACATGTTCGTGAAGTAGCGCACACCTTCACGGCAGTTGCCCCCGGCAAAGCCTCAACTCCCGCCCCCTCATCCGCCGTTGCAATCTGGCCGTTTTCGCAGGTCGTTGCAGGCGTGTGCATCATGCCCGCGACCGGATGCATCGACGTCTCCGCACGGCGCACTCGACGCCGTGCGCCCCCTGCGACTTGGCTGGTTGCGTACCTCTTTGTGAAAAGGCGTATTCGCTGCGTAAAGGTTAGGCGTAGGCTCGGGCATATGCGGATTGCGGTTTCCTTAGCGGGCGGGGCACGGCACAGGCCGCGAGCGAAGCGAGATGGGGGTCCCCCCGGCCGAAGGCCGGGGGAGGGACTCGGGCGGTCGTGGGCGGGAAGGAGCAGTGGAGCGCGATGAACGACAGCACGATCACTCTTCCTTGGCTCGTGGTTCGGCAGGACGACAACGGCAATCGCTACCGCGTGGGCCGGTATGCGACGCGGGCGGAAGCCCAGAAGATCGCGGACAGCCTCGACAGTCGGGGGCACAAACAGCTGTATTGGGTCGAGCGCATCGATCGGAACGGCGACGGCGGGGACCGCTGAACTGCTTCCGCGCTCCCGTAGGCTCCGGCGCATGACGGAACGGATCGTGGTCGGCGCCGCGTTGTTGGAGGCGGGCCGTCTGCTCGCCGCGCGCCGCAGTGCGCCCGAGGAACTGGCCGGGCGCTGGGAGTTGCCGGGCGGCAAGGTCGAGCCCGGCGAGGCGCCCGAGGCGGCGCTCGCGCGCGAGCTGCGGGAGGAACTCGGTGTGGCCGCCGAGGTGCTCGAGCGGGTGCCGGGGGTGTGGCCCCTCAAACCCCCTTACGTCCTGCATGTGTGGACCGCCCGCCTGCTCCCCGGCTCCGGGGGCCCCGAGCCCCTCGAGGATCATGACGCGCTGCGCTGGCTGGGTGCCGGGGAACTCTGGGACGTGGACTGGCTGGACCAGGACGTGCCGGCGGTCCGGGAGGTCGCCAAGCGGCTGGACGACGGAACGTCCGAGTCGCAGTTCTGAGTCACCGGCCGAGTGGCCGACCCGAGGTCCCGGAACGGACCTGACAGGCTGACAGGCCGGATCGCGACCGCCGTTGAGCGGCGTTGAGAACTCCCCGATGGTCTACCCGCTCGCACGGTACTGCCCTGTGAATATCGGGTATGTGCCAATCAAACCTATGAAACCGGACATGGGTGAGCTCGCTGGCCTGGGAAGTGATCGGCGTGATCGACTCCGATGGCGACTGTGCCGAGTGGACCTTCCCCGCGGAGGCGGGTGCCGTCCGCGCGGCCCGTGCCGCCGTACGCGGCCGACTGCGCGAGTGGGGCCTGGACAGCCTCGCCGACGTTACGTCGCTGCTGGTCAGTGAGCTGGTCACCAATTCCCTGCGGCACGCCACCGGCCCCATCGGAGTACGCCTGGTGCGCCCGGTCGGCCTCGACGGCGTCCTCCGCGTCGAGGTCTCCGACCCCCTTCCGGACCCGCCCCGCGAACGGGTCGCCGACCTTGAGGACGAGAGCGGCCGCGGACTTCAGCTCGTGGCGCACTCCTCGCGCCGATGGGGAACCCGACCCGGACGGAACACGGGCAAGACGGTGTGGTTCGAGCTCGCGGTGCCGGACTGACCCCCCGCTCCCACGGCCATGTGCACCCCCGCCCTTTCGAACGAATGGTTCAGGCCAGTGGCAGTTGTCGCGATGCGTGATTCGACTGCGTGTCCGCTGGTTAGAAGACTGGAAGTGTTTCCGCTGCCCGGACCGAAAACCATCGGGAACGTGCTGTGATCGTGAACACCGTGTTGTGCGGGGCCGTAGTGCTGGATACTGCGGGCAGCCGCCACCCGGTGACCGGTGCCGGGCGCGGTGAGCTGGAGGGGACGGTTCGCGTGAGCGAGATACCAGCGAGGGCCTCGGGGTCCGACGACCGGTCGGACGGCGCGAGGGCGAAGGCCGCGGGAGAGGGGGCCCACGAGACAAGGGCCTCCCACAGGACAGGCGTCTCCCGCGACACACAGGGCTCGCAAGCCTCGCAGGACACACAGGCATCCCGCGACACGTTCGCCTCCGACGAGGCCCGCCCCGGTGACCCCGTCTGGCAGAGCAGCCCGCCCGGCTCGATCTACGACTACATCAAGGTCGCGTCCTTCTCCATCGGCCCCGACGGCCTGGTCGACCAGTGGAGCCTGCGCGCCGAGCAGCTCTTCGGCATACCGGCCGAGCGGGCCGTCGGCATGGACCCCATCGAGGCGTTCATCGACCCCGACCTGCGCGAGCAGGGCCAGCGCAAGATGGCCGAGATCCTGGACGGACGGGAGTGGACCGGTGTGGTCCCCTTCCGGATGCCGCAGGACGCCGAGGACCGGCCCGGTCAGGACGGCCTCGCCGAGGTGTACGTCATGCCGACGCGGACCGAGGACGGTGAGAAGGCCGCCGTCTGCATCGTCGTCGACGTCCGCACCCTGCGTCGGATGGAGACCGACCTCGCCGCCTCGCAGGCGATATTCGGTCAATCTCCGTTCGGCTTCCTGCTGATCGACCCCGACCTGCGGGTGCGCCGAGCCAACCAGCGGTTCGCCTCCCTGTTCGGCGGCACGCCCGACGACCATCGCGGCAAGGGCGTCCACGACTATCTGCCGCGCCCCGAGGCCGAACGCGTCTCGGCGACCCTGCGCCGCGTCCTGGAGAGCGGCGACTCCATCACGGACATGCACGTCACCGGCTTTCTGCCCGGATCGGACGAGCGCCGCCACTGGTCAGTCAATCTCTACCGGGTGCGCAGCGGCAGCGGGCGCCCCATCGGTATCGCCTGGCTCGGAACCGACATCACCGCCCGCCGCGCCGCCGCCCGCGAGGCCGCCGCCGCCCGGCGGAATCTGGCCCTTCTGAACGAGGCCGGTGCCCGCATAGGCAACTCCCTCGACCTGGAGACGACAGCCCGCGAACTCCTCGACGTCGTGGTCCCCGGCTTCTGCGACCTGGCCACCGTCGACCTCTACCAGGGGCTGCTGGCCGGCGACGAGACCCCGCCCGGCCTCGCCGACGGCAGCGCGGAGCTGCGCCGGGTCGCCTTCGCCAGCGCGGTCTCCGACGCGCCCTTCGTCGGTGGCGGCACCCCCGTCGCGGTCGGCGCCGTCCACCACTACCCGTTCAACTCGCCCTGCGCGGACGCCCTGCGCACCGCCCGGCCGCAGTACGTGCCCGGCGAGGAGGGCGGCCTCGTGCAGTCCACGCTCGCGGTGCCGATGGTCGCCCACGACACGGTCGTAGGACTGGCGCAGTTCGCCCGTACGAAGGGCAGTGAGCCGTTCGGCGACCGGGACCGTGATCTGGCGGTCGAGCTGGCCGCGCGTGCTGCCGTGTGCATCGACAACGCGCGGCTCTACCGGCGCGAGCACGAGCGGGCGCTGATACTGCAGCGGTCCCTGCTCCCGCCGGGCGACCCGGTCGCCTCCGGCCTGGACATCGCGTGCCGATACCTGCCGGGCAACTCGTCCGCCGACCGGCCCAGCGAGGTGGGCGGCGACTGGTTCGACGTGATCGAACTCCCCGGGCATCGCACGGCATTGGTCGTGGGGGACGTGATGGGACGCGGACTGCGCGCCGCCGTCGCGATGGGTGAACTGCGCTCCGCCGTACGGACGCTGGCGTTGCTGGATCTCGAACCGGCCGAGGTGCTCTCGGCGCTGGACGAGATCGCGCGCGGCCTCGGAGCACCCGGCGGCGTCCAGCAGGCGACCCGCGCGGCCCGCCGCCCCCGGGAGGCGGACCTGTCCGAGGTGTACCTCGCGACCTGCGTCTACGCGGTCTACGACTCCGTCACGCGCCGCTGCACCTTCGCCAACGCGGGCCATCTGCCGCCGGTCCTCGTCGAGCCGGGCGAGGACGCGCTGATGCTGGACGTGCCGCCGGGGATGCCGCTCGGTGTGGGCGGGGAGCCGTTCGAGGAGGTGGAGGTCGAGCTGCCGGAGGGCGCGCTGCTGGCGCTCTACACGGATGGACTCGTGGAGTCCCGTGACCATCCGCTGGACGAGGGCCTGCAGGCCTTCGTGGGCGCGCTCACCGACCCCGCCCGCCCGTCGCCCGACCACCACCCCTCAACGACGGCGCTGCGCGCCGACACCTCTCCCAACTTGGAGGACGTCTGCGACCACGTCCTCAACACCCTCGACACCCACCACGGCGAGGACGACATCGCGTTGCTGATGGCACGTGTCCAGGGGCTGCCGGCCGACTCGGTCGGCGACTGGACCCTGCCACGCGAGCCGCGCAGCGTGGGCCGCGCCCGCGAGTACGCCCGCGGCCGGCTCCTGTCGTGGGACCTGGAACCCCTGGTCGACACGACGGAACTCCTGGTCAGCGAACTGGTCACCAACGCCCTGCGCTACGGCGAGGGCGAGATCCGACTCCGCCTCCTCCTCGACCGCACCCTGGTCTGCGAGGTCTGGGACTCCGGTCTGGTCCAACCCCGCCGCCGTCGCGCCCGCGACACCGACGAGGGCGGCCGGGGCCTCCAGCTGGTCGGCCTCCTCAGCGCCGCCTGGGGCTCCCGCCGCACACCGCGCGGCAAGACGGTCTGGTTCGAACTGCCCCTACCGGACGGCGAGAACGGCCTCACGGATCCGGCGGAGGCGTTGCTGAGTCTGTTCTGAGGGCGCGGGGTCTCCCGCGTCCACGGGCGGTCAGCGGGCCTCTGAGTGCGCTCGGCGACCTGGCTGAGCCTGCTCGGGGGCGAGTGGGTGGTGCCGCAGTGGCGGCCTGGGGCGTGCAGTCCGCGGTGGCGGGGCAGGGGGCCGATTCCGGCTCGCTGTCCGGCGTTGCGCCGCGTGGGAGGCCCGGTCGAAGCCCTCGACGTGCTCGCCGGGGCCGCGCGCGGCCTGCGGTGAGCCTGCCCTGCGCCCGCTCGGGCTCAGCCCGTGTCGCCCCGGCGCCCCCGCGTGCGTGGGCCGCCGAAGGTGGCGGGTGGGGCGGTGTTCGGGTCCCCGCCCAGGAGGACGCCGCCCAGGAGTGCGCCGGCGAGGCCGGTGATGTCGTCGGTGGGGCCTTCGATGGGGTTGCCATGGAGGCGGATGTCCTGTTCGGCGAGGGCGTGGGCCTGTTGGGCCAGGGTGTCGGACGTCAGGAGGTCGGCCGGGGAGGGCGGCGATGTCCGGCCCGTAGGGGTGGACAGTGGGGGAGTGAGCAGTCGCCGGGCCTCCGTCAGGCGGGTCCGGGCCTCGCTGCCGACCGCTGCCCGATGCGTCGCGACGACGTCGTCCGCGTCCGCGACGGCACTGCGCGCGCAGAGCAGGGCGGCGGCCGCGATCACTCCGGCCCGCCCCGCGGCGACGGGCACGACGGCCTGCACGATCCGGCGCAGCACGTCGAGGGGGTCGTACGGCCCGGAGGTCAGCTGTTCCCGTACGAGGGCCAGGACGACGTCGGCGTGGGTGACGCGGGCGCGCAGCTCACCGGGAGGAACGTCCGGGTACGGGTCTCGCGCCCCCGTCAGCGACTCCCGCGCCCCGGCGATCTCCACCTCACCGCCGGTCAGCGCGGCCGGCACCGTGGCCGCGGCCATGGCGAGGTTCGCGGCGAGCCGATCCACGCCGTCGATGAAGACGGCGGCCTGGGCGATGGCGCCCTCGGCGGCCCGCAGCCGGCCCGCGGCCCGCTCGTTGTCGCCCGAGTCGGCGGCCTGGCGGGCGTGGTTGAGACGCGTGGTCGCGAACACCAACCGGTCCTTGGCCTGCTCGACATGCCCCGCGACGGCGTCCGTGGCGGACGGGGCGTACCGCTTGCCCAGCTCGCGCAGGGTCGCGTCGGCGCCCCCGGTACGCCCGGTCAGCTCCCGGAACCGGCCCTCGGCGACGACCAGGGCATACCCCAGCCCTCCGCCCAGGCCCTGCTCCAACCCCCGTACCTGATCGAGCGCGGCGGCCTGCGTGTCCAGCAACCGCCCCGCCTCCTCACACCGCCCGACCATCCCCGCGAGCGCATGCCGCCGAGCCGCGGCCTCCTCCGGAACCCCGCCCTCGTACTGCCACCGCATGCGAAAGGCCACCGCCAGCTCGGCCTCGGCGTCCCGAAGGGCCCGAGCGAAGGGCTCGCCCCGTCCGGCCTCGTCGACGCCCTCGACGCGCCCGGCGTGCGCGAGATCCTCCAGCTCGAACCGCCCCTCGACGAACCCCAGCTCCTCCCAGCCCACCCGCACCCAGTCGTCGGCCGCCACGAGCAGTGCCCGAGCCCGCTCATCGAGCTCCCCGACCGGCTGCTCGGCCTCACCCCGACCCGCCGTCCCACCGGGTGTCGTACGCTCCCGCGCCCGCCGTCTGCGCCGCAGGAACCCGTAGCCCGCGAGCGCCGTCGCGGCGACGACGGCCAGCATCGGCACCACCAGATCCGTGCCCGACGTCCCCTCGTCCTCCCCCTGAGCCACCGCACCGGCGACCGGCCGGTCCGTCCCGCCCGAGACCGGCCCCCCGGCACCGACCGTCATCCCGGGCAGCACCAGCCACACCACCCCGACCAGCCCGCCCACCAGCGCATGCGCGACCCGCACCGATATGTGCGAACCACCGCGCCGCGCCCGGCCCCGGATCGAAGATGACGTCACATTTCGGAGCGTATGAGCAGGAATGCAGGGGCGCGACCGGGGTGCGTCAGGGGTGGGGTGGAGTGACGTGCGAGTTTCCCGGCGGAGCCGAGGGCGGGCGGCCTACGAGGACCGCCTCCCGATCTTCGACCCCAGCCACACCAACGGGTCGTACTTGCGGTCGACGGCCCGTTCCTTCAGCGGGATCAGCGCATTGTCCGTGATCTTGATGCCCTCGGGGCAGACCTCCGTGCAGCACTTGGTGATGTTGCAGTAGCCGAGGCCGTGCTCGTCCTGGGCCGTGGCCTTGCGGTCCAGGCCCGACTCCGCGGCCGCGTCGAGCGGGTGCATGTCGAGTTCCGCGACCCGCATCAGGAACCGCGGGCCCGCGAACGCCGGCTTGTTCTCCTCGTGGTCGCGGACGACATGGCAGGTGTCCTGGCACAGGAAGCACTCGATGCACTTGCGGAACTCCTGCGAGCGGTCCACGTCCTCCTGCATCATCCGGTACTCACCGGGGCCCACACCTTCGGGCGGAACGAAGGCCGGAACCTCGCGCGCCTTGGTGTAGTTGAAGCCGACGTCCGTGACGAGGTCCCGCACCACCGGGAACGCCCGCAGCGGTGTCACCGTGATCGTCTCCTCCCGGGTGAACACCGACATCCGCGTCATGCACATCAGCCGCGGCCGCCCGTTGATCTCCGCGGAGCACGAACCGCACTTGCCTGCCTTGCAGTTCCAGCGGACGGCGAGATCGGGGGCCTGGGTGGCCTGGAGGCGGTGGATGATGTCCAGGACCACCTCGCCGTCGTTCACCTCGACCCCGAAGTCCTCCAGGCCGCCGCCCTGCACATCGCCGCGCCACACCTTGAAGCGGGCCTCGTAGCTGCTCACTGGTAGAGCTCCTCCTCGGCGAGGTACTTGACCAGCTCTTCCTTGTCGAAGAGAGCCAGCAGGTCCGGGCGGACGGGGTCGGTGGTCTCCCGCAGCAGGTTGATCTGGCCGCGTTCCGGGTCCGTGGCGGCCAAGCCGCCCGTCGGGTCGGCCAGTTGGCACAGCAGGTTGATGTTGCGCCACGTGCGGTCCATCGTCGGGTGGTCCTCGCGGGTGTGCCCGCCGCGCGACTCCGTGCGTTCCAGCGCAGCCCGCGCCACGCACTCGCTGACCAGCAGCATGTTGCGCAGGTCCAGCGCGAGGTGCCAGCCGGGGTTGAACTGGCGGTGGCCCTCGACACCGGCCCGGCGGGCCCGTACGCGCAGGTCCGCCAGCTTCTCGAGGGCCTGCTCCATCTCGGCCTCGCGGCGGATGATCCCGACGAGGTCGTTCATGGTCTGCTGGAGTTCCTGGTGGAGGGTGTACGGGTTCTCCGGCGGGCGCCCGTCGTCCGCACCCCCGGCCGGCCCCTCCGCCGAGAACGGCCGCAGCGCCTCCGCGGCCGCCGTGTCGACCTGCAGGTCGCTGACCTCGGGGCGTTCGAAGGCCTGCGCCGCCGCGTACTCGGCGGCGTGCCAGCCCGCCCGGCGGCCGAACACCAGCAGGTCGGACAGCGAGTTGCCGCCGAGCCGGTTCGAGCCGTGCATGCCGCCGGCCACCTCACCCGCCGCGAACAGCCCCGGAACCCCGCGCGCCGCCGCCGTGTCCGACTCGACCGCGATGCCGCCCATGACGTAGTGGCAGGTCGGCCCGACCTCCATCGCCTCCGCGGTGATGTCCACGTCCGCCAGCTCCTTGAACTGGTGGTACATGGACGGAAGGCGACGGCGGATGACCTCCGCCGGCATACGGGTGGACACGTCCAGGAAGACCCCGCCGTGCGGGGAGCCCCGCCCCGCCTTCACCTCGGAGTTGATCGCCCGTGCCACCTCGTCGCGAGGCAGCAGCTCGGGAGGCCGCCGGTTGTTGTCCGGGTCCTCGTACCAGCGGTCGCCCTCCTCCTCCGACTGGGCGTACTTCTCCTTGAAGACGTCGGGGATGTAGTCGAACATGAACCGCTTGCCCTCGGAGTTGCGCAGCACCCCTCCGTCGCCGCGCACCGACTCCGTGACCAGGATGCCCTTCACCGACGGCGGCCAGACCATGCCCGTCGGGTGGAACTGCACGAACTCCATGTTGAGCAGCGGCGCGCCCGCCAGCAGCGCCAGCGCGTGGCCGTCGCCGGTGTACTCCCAGGAGTTCGACGTCACCTTGAAGGACTTGCCGATCCCGCCCGTCGCGACGACGACGGCGGGGGCGTCCAGGACGAAGAAGCGGCCCGTCTCGCGGTCGTAGGCGAAGACGCCGGAGACCCGGCTGCCGTCTTTCAGGATCCGGGTGACCGTGCATTCCTGGTAGACCTTGAGCCGGGACTCGTAGTCCCCGGTCTCCTTCTCGTCCTCCTGCTGCAACGACACGATCTTCTGCTGCAGCGTGCGGATCAGTTCCAGTCCGGTGCGGTCGCCGACGTGCGCCAGGCGCGGGTACTCGTGGCCGCCGAAGTTGCGCTGGGAGATACGGCCGTCCTTCGTACGGTCGAAGAGCGCGCCCCAGGTCTCCAGCTCCCACACCCGCTCCGGTGCCTCCTGCGCGTGCAGCTCGGCCATCCGCCACTGGTTGAGGAACTTGCCGCCGCGCATGGTGTCGCGGAAGTGCACCTGCCAGTTGTCGTGCTCGTTGGCGTTGGCCATGGCCGCCGCGATGCCGCCCTCGGCCATCACGGTGTGCGCCTTGCCGAACAGCGACTTGCAGATCACGGCGGTACGGGCGCCTCGCTCACGTGCCTCGATCGCCGCACGCAGGCCCGCGCCCCCGGCGCCGACCACGACGACGTCCCACTCCTGCCGTTCGACCACGGACATCTGTTCAGTCCCCACTCAATCTAGAAGAAGCGCGGATCGTCGAAGACCCCGGACGCGACGAGATAGACGTAGAAGTCGGCGAGCGCCACGCTCACCAGGGACGCCCACGCCAGCTGCATGTGGCGGGCGTTGAGCTTCCCGATCCACTGCCACATGCGGTAGCGCACGGGATGCTTGGAGAAGTGCTTGAGCTTGCCGCCCACGATGTGCCGGCACGAGTGACAGGAGAGGGTGTACGCCCAGATCAGCACGATGTTGGCGAGGAAGACGAGGGTGCCGAGGCCCATGTGGCCCCACTCGTAGTTCTCGTCGCGGAAGGCGAGCACCGTGTCGTACGACAGGATCCCGGCGACCAGGAGCGCGGCGTAGAAGAAGTACCGGTGGATGTTCTGCAGGATCAGCGGGAAGCGGGTCTCACCGGAGTACTTCTTGTGCGGCTCCGCCACCGCGCAGGCCGGGGGCGACATCCAGAAGCCGCGGTAGTAGGCCTTGCGGTAGTAGTAGCAGGTCAGACGGAAGCCGAGCGGGAAGATCAGGATGATGATCGCGGGGGAGATGCCCCACCAGCTCCCGAAGAGGTCCCAGTTCGGCCCCGCGCGCATGGGCTCGCAGTTCTCCGCCAGACAGGGCGAGTAGAACGGGGAGACGTACGGCGCCGCGTAGTAGTGCGCGTTGGCGAAGGCCCGCCAGGTGGAGTACACGATGAACGCCAGCAGACCGGCCGCGGTGGCGGCCGGGGCCAGCCACCAGCGGTCGGTCCGCAGGTGCGGGGCGGAGATCGCGGCGCGCGTACTGGTTCGTACGCCGCCGCTGTTCAGATGGGGTTCCGTACCAGTGGCCAATGCATGACTCCGGTCGGGTCAGGGGGTGGGATCAGGGGGCGCGGCGGTCCCGGGCGCCGAGACCCTCGTCATCCGTGTCGATCCACAGAGAGTCGTCGTACGGCGTGTCGGGGATGGTGACGAGCTCCGGTTTGCGCTGCGTGGCGGGCGTCGCGGCCGCGTCCCGCAGCAGCGCGACGCTCTCGCGCAGATGGTTGGCGTCGGCGCGGACGCGACGCATCTCCAGCCCACCGGTGCCCAGCTGCTTCTCCAGCCGGCCCACGGACCGGGACAGGTCCTCGAGGCAGCGCTGGACCGCTGTCAGTTCGTCGTGCACGGACATGACGTGACCTCACTTCCGTGGGCTCTTCGGCCCTGGGTGGTGACGTTCATGCGCCTGCGAGTGTTGCGCGTCACACCTATCGCTGTGAAGGGATGTGCAGCGATTGGCGGATTGCGCGCCTCCATTGCACGCCCGCACGCGCTCTGTGTACGCCGGAGAGCCGAAAAAGCGCGGGGAGCGTGATTGCGCCGTACGGGAGTGCATTGCTCCGCACGGGTGGCCTTGCACGCTCTGGCCGCCGTGTCGTCTCCGACTGGCGAACCCTTTCCTCTTCAGTGGGTGCCTTAGATCTGATCAGCTCCAAAATACCGCCAAACGTGATCAGAACGCACTTAATGTAACCGGCGGGAGCGGCTCCCCGGAGGTACCTCAGATGTCCTACGACGGCTTCGGACCCAGGCCCGGCCGCAAAGCGGTCATGCGCTCGGTGGCCTTCCTGACCGCCGGTGTGCTCGGCGTGCCCGCGCTCGCCGGTTGCAGCGACCCGGATCCCGCCGGCAAGCCGCTGGCCGGGCAGGACATCGCCCCGGCCGGCCGGGACCGGATCGCCGACGGCGGCACGCTGCGGTGGGCCGTGGACGCCGTGCCCGAGACGCTGAACACCTTCCAGTCGGACGCCGACGCCACCACGACCCGGATCGCGCAGGCCACCCTGCCGTCGATGTTCCGGCTCGACCGGAACGGGCGGCCGGAGCGCAATCCGGACTATCTGGAGTCCGCCAAGGTCGTCGAGACCGAGCCCAAGCAGGTCGTCCTGTACAAGCTCAACCAGCAGGCCGTCTGGAGCGACGGCCGGGAGATCGGCGCCGCCGACTTCGCCGCCCAGTGGCGGGCCCTGTCCGGCAAGGACAGCGCCTACTGGACCGCCCGCAACGCCGGCTACGACCGCATCGAGAGGATCGAGCGCGGCGCCAACGACCTGGAGGTGCGGGTCACCTTCGAGCGGCCGTACGCGGACTGGCAGTCGCTGTTCTCGCCGCTGTACCCGAAGGAGGTCATGGGCACGCCGGACGCGTTCAACGACGGGGCCCGGCGCAAGCTCAAGGTCACCGCGGGGCCGTTCACCGTGAAGAAGATCGACCGCAAGGGCGACGAGGTCGAGCTCACCCGCAATCCCCGTTGGTGGGGGCAGCGCGCCAAGCTGAACGAGATCGTCCTGCGCGCCGTGCCGCGCGAAGAGCGGGCCGCCGCGCTGGCCGCGGGACAGCTGGACCTGGCCGAGATCGACACCGCCGCGGCCCGGCGCATCGCGCTCGCCGCGCCGCCTCGGTCCGCGACCGCCGGCGCCTCCGCCAGTGCTTCCGGTACGCCGCTGATGGGCCCGGAGCCGGGCACCAGGCTGACCCTCGAACAGCGACGGGACCAGGCGAAGTTCCGGGGCTTCGAGGTACGCAAGTCCCTGGAGCCGGCGTACACGCAGCTCGCCCTCAACGGCGGCGACAGTCTGCTCGCCGACGAGCGGGTGCGGCGTGCCTTGGCCCGCGCCATCGACCGCAAGGAACTGGCGAAGCTGGTCCTGGCCCCGCTCGGCCTGCCCACCGAGCCGGTCGGCAGCCACCTCGCCCTGTCCGGCCAGGCCGCGTACGCCGACAACAGCGGTGCGGTCGGCGGCCAGGACACGGCGGAGGCACAGGCGCTGCTCGCGGACGCGGGGTGGGTGCCGGGAGGGCCGGTCAAGAAGAAGAAGGGGGACGGGGAGGGCGCTGCGGGGAGCGAAGCGAAGAAGGGCGACAAGAGCGAGAAGGGCGAGAAGGGCGACAAGAGCGACAAGAGCGAGAAGAGCGGCAAGGGCGAGAAGGGCGAGAAGGAGGCGGACGCCGGGGACAAGTCCAAGTCCGACTCCGGGGAAAAGCCCAAGGCCAAGTCCGACTCCGGCGACGAGTCCAAGTCCAAGTCCAAGGCCACGGCGGACTCGGAGTCCGAGGACGACGGGACGTACATCGTCGGGGACGACAACAAGGCGGGCGGGGACGAGGGGCACACCCAGAAGAGCGACGGCGAGGAAGGCTCGCGGCATCTCGCCCAGGACGGCAAGCAGTACGGCAACAAGCAACTGCAGCAGGGCGGTGCGCCCGGCGCGTACGCCCCACGCGGCACCGCCGCACCGGCGGGCGCGGCGGCCCGGCCGCTGGCCAAGGACGGCGAGGCGCTGGCGCTGCGGTTCGTGGTGCCCTCGGGGGAGGGGTCGCAGACGCTGCGCACGGTGGCGGACCGGATCGGGGTGATGCTGGAGCGGGTAGGTATCCGCACCGACATCGTCAAGGTCTCGGACGAGAGCTACTTCAAGGACCACATCGCTTCCGGCCAGTTCGATCTCGCCCTGTACTCCTGGCCCGCCTCCGCCTACCCGGCGACCGACGCCCGGCCGATCTACGCCAAGCCGGTGCCGGCCGCCGACGGGTCGCTGAACGTCGAGCAGAACTACACGCGGGTCGGGACCGACCAGGTCGACCAGCTCTTCGACCAGGCCATCGCCACGCTCGACGAGTCCGAGGCGCGGGCGCTGATCCGCAAGGCCGACTCGCGGATCTGGGCGGCGGCGGGGTCGCTGCCGCTCTTCCAGCGGCCTCAGCTGACGGCGGCGCGGACGAGTGTCGCCAACGCGGGCGCGTTCGGCTTCGGCACGCCGGTGTACCAGGACATGGGTTTCCTGAAGAAGGGCGCGCACCCGGGGCCGAGCGGGTCGTCCAACTGAGGGGTCTCGCCCCCACCGCCCCACCCGTGCCGTCCACTCCGTCCTGAACGGTCCCAAACAGCACCTGACCTGCACCGACGTATCCCGGCGAGCCCCAGCGGCAGCGGCCACGTACCATGGGGTGAGGCCGTGGCGTGTCCAGCCCGGCAGGGCCCGCGTATCACAGACGTACGCGAGAGCCGTCCTCACCACTCCGGGAGTACGCCGCAATATGGCCACGCGCCACGACATCCGCAACGTCGCCATCGTCGCCCACGTCGACCACGGCAAGACCACCATCGTCGACGGCATGCTGAAGCAGGCCGGCGCCTTCGCCGCGCACCAGCTCGAAGGCGTCGACGACCGCATGATGGACTCGAACGACCTGGAGCGTGAGAAGGGCATCACGATCCTGGCCAAGAACACGGCGGTGAAGTACCACCCGAAGGACGGGGGGGACGTCATCACCATCAACATCATCGACACCCCCGGCCACGCCGACTTCGGTGGCGAGGTGGAGCGCGGTCTGTCGATGGTCGACGGTGTCGTCCTGCTCGTCGACGCCTCCGAGGGCCCGCTGCCGCAGACCCGCTTCGTGCTGCGCAAGGCGCTGCAGCAGCGTCTGCCCGTCATCCTGTGCATCAACAAGACGGACCGCCCGGACTCCCGGATCGACGAGGTCGTCAACGAGACGTACGACCTCTTCCTCGACCTGGACGCCGACGAGGAGCAGATCGAGTTCCCGATCGTCTACGCCTGTGGCCGTGACGGCATCGCCTCGCTGACCAAGCCGGAGAACGGCACGGTCCCGGCGGACTCCACCAGCCTGGAGCCGTTCTTCTCCACGATCCTCCAGCACATCCCGGCCCCGACCTACGACGAGGAGGCCCCGCTCCAGGCGCACGTCACCAACCTGGACGCGGACAACTTCCTCGGCCGTATCGCGCTGGTCCGCGTCGAGCAGGGCGAGCTGCGCAAGGGCCAGACGGTCGCCTGGATCAAGCGCGACGGCTCCGTCAGCAACGTCCGCATCAGCGAGCTGATGATGACCGAGGCGCTGACCCGCAAGCCCGCCGAGAAGGCCGGCCCCGGTGACATCTGTGCCGTCGCCGGTATCCCGGACATCATGATCGGTGAGACCCTCGCCGACACCGAGAACCCGATTCCGCTGCCGCTGATCACGGTCGACGAGCCCGCGATCTCCATGACCATCGGCACGAACACCTCACCGCTGGTCGGCCGTGGCGGCACGGGCAAGGGCGCCGACGCGAAGGCCGCCGTCAAGGACCGCAAGGTCACCGCCCGCCAGGTCAAGGACCGCCTGGACCGCGAGCTGATCGGTAACGTCTCGCTTCGCGTCATCGACACCGAGCGCCCCGACGCCTGGGAGGTGCAGGGCCGCGGTGAGCTGGCGCTGGCCATCCTGGTCGAGCAGATGCGCCGCGAGGGCTTCGAGCTGACCATCGGCAAGCCGCAGGTCGTCACCAAGGACGTCGACGGCAAGACCTACGAGCCCGTCGAGCGCATGACGATCGACGTCCCCGAGGAGCACATGGGCGCGGTCACGCAGCTCATGGGCGTCCGCAAGGGCCGTATGGACAACATGTCCAACCACGGCTCGGGCTGGGTGCGCATGGAGTTCGTGGTGCCTTCGCGCGGTCTCATCGGGTTCCGGACCGAGTTCCTGACCCAGACCCGTGGCACCGGCATCGGCCACTCCATCCACGAGGGCTTCGAGCCCTGGTTCGGCGCCCTGCAGACCCGTAACAACGGATCGCTGGTCGCCGACCGCTCCGGTGCCGTCACCGCGTTCGCGATGACCAACCTGCAGGAGCGGGGCGTGCTGTTCACGGACCCGGGTACCGAGGTGTACGAGGGCATGATCGTCGGTGAGAACTCGCGCTCCGACGACATGGACGTGAACATCACCAAGGAGAAGAAGCTCACGAACATGCGGTCCTCCTCGGCCGACTCGTTCGAGGCGATCGTGCCGCCCCGCAAGCTCTCCCTGGAGCAGTCCCTGGAGTTCTGCCGCGACGACGAGTGCGTCGAGGTGACGCCGGAGGCCGTTCGTATCCGCAAGGTGAACCTGGACGCCCGCGAGCGCGCCCGCGCCGCGAGCCGCGCCAAGCACGGCTGAGTACCGGACGCCTGAGCCCCGGCTCCCCCGTCATGGGGGAGCCGGGGCTTTTTGCAACTCGTTTTCCGGTGGCCGAGAATCGCCGTGCTGTCCGAAATGCGGAGATCCTCGCCCGATACCCATGTAACACGTCCGTTTCGCGACGTTCTTCGACCCAACACTTTGTCCGGATTTTGGAAGGTCTTCACGCCAGCTGTGACTGAATTGAGATTTAAAGACGGTGGTCGGTAGTTGGCTCATGGCAGATAGTTAGCCGCAGCGCTCGGGTCAATGGGTCTCGCACTGTGGGGACAGTGCCGACTCACGAGCAACAGGGGGTTGCCTGATCCTCCGTCAGGGGTGTCGGAGGAAGGGGCGCACACCTCCTACGCGCGTCCGGCTGCGGAGTTCCGCACGCCTCGCTTTGGCATACCCTTACCAGCGAAACGGGCGAAACGTGACAAGTGGTATCGGCATTGAGGGTGGCGGGACCTCGGTCATCGCGGACGGTGCACCAACTCCGGACGTTAAGGCCGAGGACGAGCAGCTGATCGGGCGTTCGCCCGGCCAGCTGATGTGGATCCGCTTCAAGCGGGACCGCACCGGGGTGATCTCGGCGTACGTCGTCATCTTCTTCTTCCTGATCGGCCTGCTCGCCCCGGTGATCTCGTGGCTGTACGGCAAGGACCCGTACACCGTGTACGCCGACGAGCGCCCCGAGCTGTTCGACAGCGCGGGTGTGCCGGTGCAGCCCAACGGCGGGATCAGCGGCGAGTTCTGGTTCGGTCTCGAACCCGGCAACGGGTACGACGTCTTCACCAAACTGCTCTACGGCATCCGGACTTCGCTCGGGATCTCGGTCGCGGTCACCATCGCGACCGTGCTCACCGGCATCCTGCTCGGTGTCACGGCCGGCTATCTCGGCGGCCGGACGGACTACTGGATCAGCCGGGTCATCGACTTCCTGCTGGCCTTCCCGTCGCAGCTGTTCTTCATCGCCAGCATGCCGGTCGTCGTCTCACTGTTCGTCAGCCCGCGTGACGAGACTCCGGTCTACGTCCGGGTGGTCTCCCTCATCCTCGTGATGTGGTTCCTCGGCTGGATGAGTCTCGGGCGGATCCTCAGAGGCACCACACTCGCCCTGCGAGAACGGGAGTTCATCGAGGCGGCCAAGGTCAGCGGGGCCCCACCGTGGCGGATCATCCGCAAGGAGATCCTGCCGAACGTGGTCACGCCGATCCTCGTGCAGGGCACGTACATGCTCCCCAACTTCGTGACCGCCGAGGCCGGTCTGTCCTTCCTCGGCGTGGGCATCGTCGAACCGACGCCGGACTGGGGACAGATGTTCTCCAAGGCGTCCACCGAACTCGTGATGCAGAACGACATCACCTACATGTTCTTCCCCGGCATCTCGATGATCATCTTCATCGTGGCGTTCAACCTGCTCGGGGACTCGGTCAGGGACGCCTTCGACCCCAAGACGGCGCGCTGAACCACTGGTTGGCACTTCCTTCGCACTGGTGACACACAGATGGGTGGAAACTGAGTGATGAGTAGGGGCGGACGCCACGTATACGCGGCAATCTCGGTGCTCGCGGCCGGCGCACTCGTGCTGACCGGGTGCAGCGAGGGCGGCAGCAAAGGCAGCGGCAACGACAAGGAACAGAAGGAGAACGCCGAGCGGCAGCAGGCGGCGATCGAGTTCGGGGACGCCGAGGCGTCCAAGGGCCCCGCAGCCGAGGTCCCCGGCGCCAAGCCCGGCGGCACCATCTCGGTGCTGGCCCGTGACAGTTACGCACACCTCGACCCCGGACAGGTCTACGTCCAGGACGAGATGGCGGTCTCCCAGCTGCTGCACAGAGGGCTGACCGGCTACAAGGCGACCAGCAACGACGGCAGCAAGCACGAGGTCGTCGGCGACCTCGCCACCGACTCCGGTACCACCACGGACGGCGGCAAGACCTGGAAGTTCACGCTCAAGGACGGCATCAAGTTCGAGGACGGCTCCGGGATCACCTCCGCGGACGTCCGGCACACCTTCGAGCGGCAGTTCGCGGCCTTCATCAACCAGGGCCCGCCGTACATCCAGCAGTGGCTGGCCGACACCCCGGGTGCCGACTACCGCAAGCTGCTGCCGGACGGCCCGTTCAAGGGCAAGCACCTGCCGGACAGCGTGCTGGAGACGCCGGACGACAAGACGGTCGTCTTCAAGTTCAAGAACCCGCACCCCGACCTGCCGTACGCCCTGGCCATGACGGGTTACGCCATCGTGTCCGAGAAGGGTGACACCAAGGAGAAGTACGACAAGGACCCGGTGGTGTCCGGGCCGTACAAGATCCAGGAGTTCAAGTCCGGCAAGTCGATGGTGCTCGTCAAGAACGAGAACTGGGACCCGGACACGGACCCGCTGCGGCACCAGTACGTCGACCGGTTCAACATCACGTTCAACCAGCAGTACGAGGACTCCACCAAGGCGCTCCTCGCCGACAGCGGCAGTGACCGGACGGGCGTCAGCTTCAGCAACCAGGTCGACGCGGGCAACCTGACCAAGATCCTGAACGACCCGAAGATGAAGTCCCGCACGGTCTCCGGCTTCCAGCCCTACGTCGGCCAGGTCAACATCAACCTGGCCCACTCGGAGATGAAGGACATCAGGGTCCGCCAGGCCATCGCCTACGCCCTCCCGGTCACGCCGTTCGTGCGTGCCTACGGTGGCACCGACGCGATGGAGGTCGCGGGCGGCATCATCAGCCCGACCGTCACCGGCTACGACCCCGGCTTCGACCCGTGGGGCAAGAAGAAGAAGCCCGCCGGTGACCCGGCCAAGGCCAAGGCGCTCCTGGAGGAGGCCGGCAAGACCGGTCTGAAGCTGACCTTCGGCTACATCAACACGCCCGAGGGCCAGCAGTACTCCACCGCGATGGCGGCGGGCCTGGAGAAGGCCGGCTTCGACGTCCAGCGCCAGGAGATCCCGGCCGAGACCTACTACGACCAGGTCAGCAAGCTGGACAACAACTACGACATCTTCCACACCGCGTGGGGTGCCGACTGGCCGTCCGCCTCGACCGTGATCCCGCCGCTGTACGACGGACGCGCGATCGCCGAGGGCGCGCAGAACTACTCGCAGGTCAACGACTCCAAGGTCAACAGCGAGATCGACCGGATCAACAAGATCACCGACCCGGCCAAGGCGTCGGCGGAGTGGGGCAAGCTCAACGAGTACCTGGTCAAGGACGTCGTCAACGTCGTCCCGACCGCGTACTACAAGCAGACGCAGATCGCCGGATCCAAGGTCGGCGGCCTCGTCTACGACGACATCATCGCCGGCGTCGATCCGCGCCGCCTGTACGTCAAGTAACCCCGCCCGCCCGGCACCCGGTGCGTCCGCCCTCCTTCCCCCAGGGGACGGCGCACCGGGTGCCACCCGGCCCGCCGACGTCTGAGAGCTGCTTGCCATGCTGCGCTTCCTGGTCCGCCGGTCCCTCGGCGCCGTCGTCATCCTCTTCCTGCTGAGCATCGTCGCGTTCCTGCTGTTCTTCGGGATGCCGCGCGACCCGGCGCTCCTGATGTGCGGCAAGACGTGCACCCCGGCCAACCTGGAGAACCTGCACCGGGTGCTGGGCCTCGACAAGCCGATCCCCGAGCAGTACTGGATCTTCCTGACCAACCTCGTCATGGGCAGCGACAACTTCGCCCAAGGCCCGTGCCCCGCCCCCTGCTTCGGCTACTCGTACCACTCCAACGAGCAGGTGTGGGGCACCCTCATGGACCGCCTGCCCACCACCCTCTCGCTCACCATGGGCGGGGCGGTCTGCTTCCTGATCGTCGGGCTGGGCACCGGCCTGATCGCCGCGTGGAAGCGCGGCACGCTCATCGACAAGACCTTCACGGCCGGCGCGATGGTGATCAGCTCGATGCAGATCTACTTCCTGGGCCCGCTGGCCCTGGCGATCCTCGTCTACCAGACCCAAGTCTTCGACAAACCCGCCTACAACGAGTTCACCGAGAACCCGGCCGCCTGGTTCACGGGCCTGATCATCCCCTGGGTCGTCCTCTCCACGATCTTCGCCTCGCAGTACACCCGTATGTCCCGCTCGTCGATGATCGAGCAACTCCAGGAGGAACACGTCCGCACCGCCCGGGCCAAGGGCATGTCACGGCGGTACGTCTTCTTCCGCTACGCCTGGCGCGGCTCGCTGATCCCCATCGTCACCATTTTCGGCATCGACCTCGGCTCCCTGCTCGGCGGTGCCATCATCACGGAGTACACCTTCGGTCTTCCGGGGCTCGGCCGACTGGCGGTGGAGTCGGTGTTCTTCAGCGACCTGCCGCTGCTGCTGGGCGTGATGCTGTTCTCCGCCACCATGATCCTGCTCTGCAACATCGTCGTCGACGCGACGTACGCCTTCATCGACCCGCGCGTGCGGTTGTCCTAGGTAGGAGCACTGACGTGACCACTCTGACCAAGGAGGCCGGCGCCCCGGTCCCGGCCGACGCGGACGCGTTCCTGTCGGTGCGGGACCTGCACGTCAGCTTCAAGACCGAGGACGGCATCGTACGGGCCGTGGACGGGCTCTCCTTCGACCTGGAGCGCGGCAGCACGCTGGGGATCGTCGGCGAGTCCGGCTCGGGCAAGTCGGTGACGAACCTGACGATCCTCGGGCTGCACAACCCCATGTTCACCACCGTC
The DNA here is from genome assembly GCF_053608645.1 of Streptomyces sp. NPDC055013. Classification (NCBI taxonomy): domain Bacteria; kingdom Bacillati; phylum Actinomycetota; class Actinomycetes; order Kitasatosporales; family Streptomycetaceae; genus Streptomyces; species Streptomyces sp. NPDC055013. The sequence goes on along the minus strand of NZ_JBSGVW010000043.1, from coordinate 5,444 downwards.
GAGGGCGAGATCCTCCTGGAGGGCCGGGAGCTCACCACGGCCCGGGAGTCCGAGCTGGAGAAACTGCGCGGCAACAAGGTCGCCATGATCTTCCAGGACCCGCTCACCGCGCTGTCGCCGTACTACACGGTGGGCCGGCAGATCGCCGAGCCGTACATGAAGCACATGCGCGTCTCGAAGAAGGCCGCCTGGGAGCGGGCGGTGGACATGCTGGGTAAGGTCGGCATCCCCAACCCGAAACAGCGGGCGAAGGACTATCCGCACCAGTTCTCCGGCGGTATGCGCCAGCGCGCGATGATCGCGATGTCGCTGGTCTGCGACCCGGACCTGCTGATCGCCGACGAGCCGACCACCGCGCTGGACGTCACGGTCCAGGCGCAGATCCTGGATCTGCTGAAGGACCTGCAGCGGGAGTTCGGCTCGGCGATCATCTTCATCACCCATGACCTCGGGGTGATCGCCGACATGGCCGACGACATCATGGTGATGTACGCGGGCCGGGCGGCGGAGCGCGGCACGGTCAACGAGGTACTGAGGGCGCCGCAACACCCGTACACCTGGGGCCTGCTGAACTCGATGCCGCGCCTGGACTCGGACCCGCACACCCCGCTGGCCCCGATCCCCGGCACTCCGCCGTCCCTGCTGCGCCCGCCCTCCGGCTGCCGCTTCCACCCCCGCTGCACGTTCCAGGACCGGGTCGGCGGCACGCGCTGTGCCACCGAGGTCCCGTTGCTGGGCCCGGACCGCTCCTCGGCCTGCCACTTGACGGCGGACCAGAAGCGGACCATTTTCACCGAAGAGATCAAGCCCCGACTGCACTAGCGCCCCGATCAGCCCCGTCTGAGGAGGACTACGGCTATGACAGAGGACCTCGTCCTCCCCGCCCCCCGCGGGGCCGCCATCGACGCGTCCGGCGAACCGCTGCTGGAAGTGGCAGGGCTCGTGAAGCACTTCCCGGTCAAGGGCGGCTTCCCGATCCGGCGGACCGTCGGCCAGGTGCAGGCGGTCGACGGCATCGACCTGACGGTGCATGTCGGCGAGAGCTTCGGGCTGGTGGGGGAGTCGGGCTGCGGCAAGTCGACGACCGGACGGCTGATCACCAAGCTGATGGAGCCGACGAGCGGCCGGATCGCGTATCGGGGCAAGGACATCACGCGTGCCACCCGCAGGCAGCTGGCGCCGATCCGTTCCGAGATCCAGATGATCTTCCAGGATCCGTACTCCTCGCTGAACCCGCGCCAGACGGTCGGGAAGATCATCTCCGGCCCGATGGAGATCAACGGGATCGAGCCGGACGGCGGAAGGGAGAAACGGGTCAGGGAGCTGCTGGAGATCGTCGGCCTGAACCCCGAGCACTACAACCGCTTCCCGCACGAGTTCTCCGGCGGTCAGCGCCAGCGCATCGGCGTGGCACGGGCACTGGCCCTCGAACCGAAGCTGATCGTGGCCGACGAGCCGGTCTCCGCGCTGGACGTCTCCATCCAGGCACAGGTCGTCAACCTGCTGCAGAAGGTCCAGCAGGAACTGGGCATCGCCTTCCTGTTCATCGCCCACGACCTGGCCGTCGTACGGCACTTCTCGCAGCGCGTCGCGGTCATGTACCTCGGCAAGGTCATCGAGGTCGGCGACCGCGACTCCATCTACACCCGCCCCCGGCACCCCTACACCCACGCCCTGCTGTCCGCGGTGCCCGAGGTGAGCGTGGCCGACGAGGACGCTCCGGCGCGCGAACGGATCCGCCTGGCCGGCGACGTGCCGTCCCCGATCTCCCCGCCCTCCGGCTGCCGTTTCCGCACCCGCTGCTGGAAGGCCCAGGACAAGTGCGCGGCCGAGGAACCCCCGCTGATCCAGATCGACGGCAACCACGACGGCCACCTGACGGCCTGCCACTTCCCGGAGGAGCCGACCATCGAGGCGCGCGACGAGGACATCGTGCTGGATCCGGCGCTGGCGGCGCTGGAGTCGGACGACTAGGCGCTGGACTGTCGGGAGCCGACCGTACGTTGGGCGCATGTCGATAACTGGTGGCCTCAGCCTCGACGTCTCCGGTCTGCGGCAGCGGGAGGAGACGGCGCGGGTCGCCGAGGCACTGACCGCTTTTCCTCACCGAGCACGATCTTGAGAGGGGCGTGACGGTCGGAGAGGGCGCGTTCGCGGGGCAGGTCTCCGCGTGGAGCGCGTACCCCGTCATCGTGATCTGCTTCGGCGGCTGGGCCGACAAGATCGAGCAGGCGGCTCACGACACCGTGCGCGCGGTTGCTCCAGCCGCGCGGGTCGACCTCCGGTGGAGCTTCGAGGACTAGGACGACTAGGGCGGGGGCCCTAGGAGGCCCGCCGGGCCACGGTGATGATCTCCGGAGCGGCGGGCGTGACCGGCGTCCGCGCCCAGTCGCCGTACTGGTCGGCGATGGTGAGGCCGGCTTCGTGGAGGAAGGCGGACAGGGCGTCGGGGGCAAGGAAACGGAGGGTGGTGCGGCTGACGGCTGGGGCCGGCCAGCTGTCGCAGGCGTACGTCTCCACAAAGGTCACCCGGTCTCCGACGGCAGGTCCTTCGACGTCGTGCCATACGCGTACGGCGTTCCCGTCCGCGCCGGTGACCGTGCGGACCCTGTCGGGCGTCCACGCCTCCCAGGCCCGCGCGGCGGGATTCCGTGTCTCGAACACGAACCGCCCGCCTGGACGCAGGGCCCGGTGCACGGCGCGAAGTGCGGCCCGCAACTCCTCGTCACACACCAGCACCTGGAACGCGTGCCCGGTCATCACGACCAGGTCGAACTCCGCGCACCAGTCCCGCGTCCGCAGATCCCCGAGCACCCATTCCACGTCGGTGTCGTGCCGCCGCGCCTCCACCAGCATGGCGGCGGCCGGATCGAGCCCCACGAGCCGCCCACGGTGACCGTCGGCACCGGCGCGCCGGAGCAACTGGCCCGTACCGCAGCCGACATCGAGCACCGCGCCGGCGGTACGCACGAGCCCGAGGTAGAAGTCGTCACCCGGGCCCCAGGGGTTCAGGGTGTCGTACCAGGCGGCGAGCGCAGGATCCGCGAACGACCGATCGACCACGCGCGGAAGTCTGCCACAACGAACTCGAACACGAAGGAAGGGTGCGGGAGTTGCTGCATCATGTCGAGCTGTGGGTGCCGGACCTGGGGCGTGCGGTCACGTCGTGGGGGTGGTTGCTGGAACGGCTGGGCTACGAGCCCCACCAGGACTGGCCGGCAGGACGCAGCTGGCGCGCGGTGGAGACGTACCTCGTGGTCGAACAGTCGCCGGCGTTGCGGGGCGACCGGCACGACCGGCTGCGCCCCGGCCTGAATCACCTGGCCTTCCACGCGCCGGGCGGCCGGGCGGGCCTCGACACACTGGTCGAGGAGGCGCCGCGGCACGGCTGGAGCCTGCTCTTCCCGGATCGGCATCCCTATGCGGGAGGGCCCGAGCACCACGCCGCCTATCTGGAGAACGACGACGGCTTCGAGGTGGAGTTGGTGGCGCGCGAGCCCAGGCCCTGAGCCCTGCCGTCGTCGACGCTCAGCGGACGACCCGTCCCCGCAGCACGATCCTCCGCGGATGCCGCAGCACCCCCGGCTCCACCCGCGGATCCGCGTCGTACACCGTCACGTCGGCAAGCCCGCCCTCCACCAGCCCGGGCAGACCGAGGAAGTCCCGCGCCGTCCAACTCGCCGCACCCACCGCCACGTCGGTCGGCAGACCCGCGGCGACGAGGTGTTCGACCTCGGTGGCCACGTTGCCGAACGGGGCGGAGTCGGTGCCGGCGAGGACACGGACGCCGGCGTCGTGGGCCTCGCGGACCCGGCGGATCATGATGCGGTGGCCTTCGTGCCAGAGGCGCCCGCGGGGGTTGTCCTTGATGTCCGGCACGCGGCGCGCGAAGGTCGTGAGGGTGGGGACGTAGACGGTCCCGTGCGTGGCCATCAGCTCGACGCACTCCTCCGGCATGCCCATCCCGTGCTCGATCGAGTCGACGCCGGCCCGCGAGGCGTTCAGCACGCCGCGCGCCGACTGGCAGTGCGCGGCGACCCGCCCCCCGACCGCGTGCACCGCGTCGGTGACGGCACGCAGGATGTCGTACGGCACCGGATCCGATTCGTAGTCCCAGTCGCCCATCAGCTTGCACCAGCCGTCGTGGGCCTTGGTCTCCGCGACGGCGGCGGCGACGAGGTCGTCGGTGACGGTGTGGAAGCCGGCGCTCTTCGACAGCCCCGCCCACGCCAGCCATCGCCCCGCCGTGATCATGCGCGGGGAGTCGGGGGCCTCGCGCAGACCCGCAGGGATCTCGCCCAGCAGCCCCGGGAACCGCAACGCCGTCGTCCCCGCGTCCCGGTGCGCCGCGATCTGCTCGGCGAACGCCTCGGGGTCGAAGACGGGTTCGTCCTCGGACGGGGACCCGGGGTGCGTGTGGACGTCGACCAGTCCCGGCAGCAGATAGCCGCCGTCGGCCACCGTCTGCGCGTCGCCGGACGGGCGGTCGAAGGTGATGCGGTCGCCGAGAAGCCAGAGGTCGCGGTGGATGCCGTCGGGGAGGACGGTGCCGCGCAGGTGGAGGGCCATCTGTCTCAACCTAGGGGATCGGTGGGGGAGTTGTCGTGTCCGCCGTACCGTGCTCAGCCCTCGCGACTGTCCCGGCGCGCGAAGGCCACGAAGGCCTCCGACTCGGTGGCCCGGGCGTTGAGGAAGTAGTCGGCCCACTCGGCGGCCTGCTCGAAGGCGGAGTCCGCGACGACGCGGGCGGCCGCGGCCGCCACGTCCAGCAAGGTGCGCCGCAGCTCCACCCCCGGTCCGAGGAGCGCCCAGTGCGCCCCGAGCCTGCCGTACGGCATCCCGACGCTGCCCGGGTTCACCACGAGGCGCCCGGCGGCGAGGCGGGTGAACGGCATGTGGGTGTGGCCGCACACGACGGTGGTGACGGCGGGGTCGACGTCCGCGAAGACCTCCGCCCACCGCTCGGCACGGGAGTCGACGAGCACGACCTCCTCGTCGTCACGCGGCGTCGCATGGCAGAAGAGCACCTCGCCGAGGCCGTCCACCACAAGCGTGAGGGACGTCGGCAGCTGCTCCAGGAAGGCGACCTGATCCTCGCGGAGGCTCTCGGCGGCCCACGGTCCGATGGGGTCGGGGATCGACGTACGCAGTCCACGCCGGTACTCGACGAGTTCACGGTCGGCGTTGCCCCGGATCCAGGCCGCCCGGTCGCCCAGGCCCGTCAGCAGGTCCATGACCTGGGCGGGCTGCGGCCCGCACGCGATGTCTCCGGTGAGCACGATCAGGTCCGCCGCCGCGACCTCCGGTTCCGCCAGCACCGCTTCGAGGGGGGGCAGCACGGCGTGGATGTCGGAGAGCACGGCCACTCGGTTCACCATGGGCCCCAGTATCCCGGGCCCCTGACCGAGAGATGAGGGCCCGTGCGCACCCCATGGGGTGCGCAC
>NZ_JBSGVW010000042.1:12885-84201 GCF_053608645.1 Streptomyces sp. NPDC055013 | reverse complement strand
GGCCGGAACCGCAAAGTTCCGGCCACCCCGGCGGCACGTTTCTTCTCAAGGGGCTCAACCCGTGGAGCGCTCAGCTCTCCTCGGCGTGAGAGACCGCGCGACGCGCGTCCGCGTCCAGCACGCCCCAGCTGATCAGCTGCTCGGTGAGGACCGAGGGGGACTGGTCGTAGATAACGGCGAGTGTGCGCAGGTCGTCCTGGCGGATCGACAGCACCTTGCCGTTGTAGTCACCGCGCTGCGACTGGATCGTCGCGGCGTACCGCTGCAGGGGGCCCGCCTTCTCGGCCGGGACGTGGGCAAGGCGCTCCAGGTCCAGGACCAGCTTCGGCGGCGGCTCGGCGGCTCCGCCCGGCGTGGTGCCCGGCAGCAGCTCCTGCACCGGAACGCCGTAGAAATCCGCCAGCTCGGCGAGGCGCTGCACGGTTACGGCGCGGTCCCCGCGCTCGTACGAACCGACCACGACGGCCTTCCAGCGTCCCTGGGACTTCTCCTCGACACCGTGGAGGGAAAGGCCCTGCTGGGTGCGGATGGCCCGGAGCTTGGCCCCGAGCTGTTTGGCGTATTCGCTGGACATATAGCTCCCCGGCACTGGGTCGACGCGACGTGGCTTGGGTTCCATGCCGCGCGGTTGGTAACTCACTGTGAGGTTACGCAGCGTTACTCTGGCGCGTCAAGCCGAATGGTCCACACCGACGCTTCCGTGCTATCGGTGACCGATTGGGCCAAGTGGGTGACGGGGGTGCCTCGCCGGCCTGCTACGGTGGACGACGTAAACCAGACGTCCTTTAAGGTCCGTCCCGTGAGGCGGAGAAGGAGGTCCCTTTCGTATGGACAGGCAACAGGACACGCAAGCGTCCGATGCCCGGCCCGTTCTCGAAGGCCCTGACATCGCGCGGGTGTTGACCCGCATCGCCCACGAGATCGTCGAACGCGCCAAGGGCGCCGACGACGTGGTGCTCCTCGGCATTCCGACCCGAGGTGTCTTCCTCGCCCAGCGGCTCGCCGCCAAGCTCGAGGAGATCACCGACCGGAAGATCCCGGTCGGTTCGCTCGACATCACGATGTACCGCGACGACCTGCGCATGCACCCGCCGCGCGCGCTGGCCCGCACGGACATCCCCGGTGACGGCATCGACGGCCGGCTGGTCGTCCTCGTCGACGACGTCCTCTTCTCCGGCCGCACCATCCGCGCCGCCCTGGACGCCCTGAACGACATCGGGCGTCCGCGCGCTGTGCAGCTCGCGGTGCTCGTCGACCGAGGCCACCGCGAACTGCCCATCCGCGCCGACTACGTCGGCAAGAACATCCCCACGTCGCTGCGGGAGACGGTCAAGGTCCAGCTCGCCGAGGAGGACGGTCGCGACACCGTGCTGCTCGGTGCCAAGCAGACCTCCCAGTAGCGCCCACGGCGTACGCCGCTGTCGTACGCCCGCTCAGTGCGCCCTCGCGCGCACCCGTCTGCCCCGCCGGGCCCTGCGGGGGACATCCCCCGGACACCTCGGATCCTGACTTAACTGCCTTACGGAGCCTGACAGATGCAGCGTCATCTCATCTCGGCCGCCGACCTCACCCGCGACGACGCCGTCCTGATCCTCGACACCGCCGAGGAGATGGCCCGGGTCGCCGACCGGCCGATCAAGAAGTTGCCGACCCTGCGCGGCCGCACCGTCGTGAACCTCTTCTTCGAGGACTCCACACGCACGCGTATCTCCTTCGAGGCCGCCGAGAAGCGGCTGTCGGCGGACGTGATCAACTTCACCGCCAAGGGATCCAGCGTGTCCAAGGGCGAGTCCCTGAAGGACACCGCCCAGACCCTGGAGGCCATGGGCGTCGACGCCGTCGTCATCCGGCACGGCGCCTCCGGGGCGCCCTACCGCCTCGCCAACTCCGGCTGGATCGACGCCGCCGTCATCAACGCCGGTGACGGCACCCACCAGCACCCCACCCAGGCCCTGCTGGACGCCTTCACCATGCGCCGCCGACTGGTCGGCCGGGACGCCGGGATCGGACGGGACCTCGACGGCAAGCGCATCACGCTCGTCGGTGACGTCCTGCACAGCCGGGTCGCCCGCTCCAACGTCGACCTGCTGCACACCCTCGGCGCCGAGGTCACCCTCGTCGCGCCGCCGACCCTGGTGCCGGTCGGCGTCGAGACCTGGCCCTGCGAGGTGTCGTACGACCTTGACAGCACGCTGCCCAAGACCGACGCGGTGATGATGCTGCGCGTACAGCGCGAGCGCATGAACGCCGCCTTCTTCCCGACCGAGCGCGAATACTCGCGGCGCTACGGCCTCGACGGCGACCGCATGGCGCGGATGCCCGAGCACGCGATCGTGATGCACCCCGGTCCGATGGTGCGCGGCATGGAGATCACTGCCGAGGTCGCCGATTCCGAGCGCTGCACCGCCATCGAGCAGGTCGCAAACGGAGTCTCCATCCGGATGGCCGTTCTGTACCTGCTGCTCGGCGGAAACGAGCCCGCCGCCGCCCACACCCGTACTGAGGAGAAGTAAGACAGATGAGCAAGATCCTTATCCGTGGTGCGAAGGTGCTCGGCGGCGAGCCGCAGGACGTACTGATCGACGGCGGGACCATCGCCGAGGTGGGCGCCGGTCTGAGCGCCGAGGGCGCCGAGGTCGTCGAGGCCGCCGGCAAGGTGCTCCTGCCGGGGCTCGTGGACCTGCACACCCACCTGCGCGAGCCTGGACGCGAGGACTCCGAGACCGTGCTGACCGGCACGCGCGCGGCTGCCTCCGGCGGTTTCACGGCCGTCTTCGCCATGGCCAACACCTTCCCGGTCGCCGACACCGCCGGCGTGGTCGAGCAGGTCTACCGGCTCGGCCAGGAAGGCGGTTACTGCGACGTGCAGCCCATCGGCGCCGTCACCGTCGGCCTGGAGGGCAGGAAGCTCGCCGAACTGGGCGCCATGCACGAGTCGGCCGCCGGTGTCACCGTCTTCTCGGACGACGGCAAGTGCGTCGACGACGCCGTGATCATGCGGCGGGCCCTGGAGTACGTGAAGGCCTTCGGTGGCGTCGTCGCCCAGCACGCGCAGGAGCCGCGGCTGACCGAGGGCGCCCAGATGAACGAGGGTTTCGTCTCCGCGGAGCTGGGGCTCGGCGGCTGGCCCGCGGTGGCCGAAGAATCGATCATCGCCCGGGATGTCCTGCTCGCCGAGCACGTCGGCTCCCGTGTCCACATCTGCCACCTGTCGACCGCCGGGTCCGTCGAGATCGTGCGCTGGGCCAAGTCCCGCGGCATCGACGTCACCGCCGAGGTCACCCCGCACCACCTCCTCCTCACCGACGAGCTGGTCCGCAGCTACAACCCGGTCTACAAGGTGAACCCGCCGCTGCGCACCGAGCGTGACGTGCTCGCGCTGCGCGAGGCGCTCGCCGACGGCACGATCGACATCGTCGCCACCGACCACGCCCCGCACCCGCACGAGGACAAGGACTGCGAGTGGGCCGCGGCCGCCATGGGCATGGTCGGCCTGGAGACCGCGTTGTCAGTGGTGCAGGAGACCATGGTGGACACCGGGCTCCTCACCTGGGCCGGGGTCGCCGAGCGCATGTCCTTCAGCCCCGCCCGGATCGGGCAGGCGAAGGGGCACGGACGTCCCGTCTCGGCTGGTGAGCCCGCCAACCTCACGCTCGTCGACACGGAATACCGTGGGTCCGTGGACCCCGCGGGCTTCGCCTCGCGCAGCCGCAACACTCCGTACGAGGGGCGTGAGCTGCCGGGCCGTGTGACGCACACGTGGCTCCGGGGCAAGGCCACGCTCGTCGACGGGAAGCTCACGTGACACCTGCAACACTGCTCGCAGCCGGAACCGGACTCGCGGCCGAACAGAAGTCGGCCGACGTGACCGACTGGGCCGCCCGCATCGGCTGGGTCGTCGGACTCGCCCTCTTCGTCGCGCTCGTCTACTGGCTGATGCGCGAGGGCTGGAAGTGGCGCGGCACGCTCCAGGGCGACCTGCCCGAGCTGCCCAGCGCGCCGGACGACCCCGGCCCGGCGAGACTGAGCATGAGCGGCCGCTACCACGGCTCGACCACCGCCGGTCAGTGGCTGGACCGCATCGTGGCGCACGGCCTCGGCACCCGCAGCCGAGTCGAGCTCACCCTCACGGACGCGGGACTGGATGTCGTGCGCCCCGGCGCGGCCGACTTCTTCGTCCCGGTGGCGCAGCTGCGCGAGGCCCGGCTCGACAAGGGCATCGCCGGCAAGGTCCTGACCGAGGGCGGACTGCTCGTCGTGACCTGGGCGCACGGCGAACGACTGATCGACTCCGGCTTCCGCTCGGACCACGCGGCGGAGCACAACGAGTGGGTCGACGTCATTAACTCCATGATCAACACCAACAGCACGGAAGGCGCCGAACGATGACGACCTCCATCCAGGGGACCGCCTCGCGCAGGCACAAGGCGGCTCCCGCCGTACTCGTCCTGGAGGACGGCCGCATGTTCCGCGGTCGCGCCTACGGGGCCGTGGGGGTGACCTTCGGCGAGGCCGTGTTCTCCACCGGCATGACCGGCTACCAGGAGACCCTCACCGACCCGTCGTACCACCGGCAGGTCGTCGTGATGACCGCCCCGCACGTCGGCAACACCGGCGTCAACGACGAGGACCCCGAGTCCAAGCAGATCTGGGTGGCCGGCTACGTCGTGCGCGACCCCGCGCGCGTGCCGTCCAACTGGCGCTCCCGGCGCTCGCTGGACGACGAGCTGCGCCACCAGGGCGTCGTCGGGATCTCCGGCATCGACACCCGCGCGCTGACCCGCCACCTGCGCGAGCGGGGCGCCATGCGCGTCGGCATCTTCTCCGGCAACGCGCTGCCCGACGAGGGCACCATGCTCGCCGAGGTGCGCCAGGCCCCCGAGATGAAGGGCGCCGACCTCTCCGCCGAGGTCGCCACCAAGGAGGCGTACGTCGTCCCCGCGATCGGCGCGAAGAAGTTCACCGTCGCCGCCGTCGACCTGGGCATCAAGGGCATGACCCCGCACCGGATGGCCGAGCGCGGCATCGAGGTGCACGTGCTGCCCGCGACGGCGACCGCCGAGGACGTCTTCGCCGTGAACCCGGACGGCGTGTTCTTCTCCAACGGCCCCGGCGACCCGGCCACCGCCGACCACCCGGTCTCCGTCATGCAGGCGGTTCTGGAGCGCGGCACCCCGCTTTTCGGCATCTGCTTCGGCAACCAGATCCTGGGCCGCGCGCTCGGCTTCGGCACCTACAAGCTGAAGTACGGCCACCGTGGCATCAACCAGCCGGTGCAGGACCGTACGACCGGCAAGGTCGAGGTCACCGCGCACAACCACGGCTTCGCCGTGGACGCCCCGCTCGACAAGGTCTCCGAGACCCCCTACGGCCGCGCCGAGGTCTCCCACGTCTGCCTCAACGACAACGTGGTGGAGGGTCTCCACCTCCTCGACAAGCCGGCCTTCAGCGTCCAGTACCACCCCGAAGCGGCAGCCGGCCCGCACGACGCCGCCTACCTGTTCGACCGCTTCGTATCCCTGATGGAGGGCCAGCGTGCCTAAGCGCACCGATATCCAGTCCGTCCTGGTCATCGGCTCCGGCCCGATCGTCATCGGCCAGGCCGCCGAGTTCGACTACTCCGGCACCCAGGCGTGCCGCATCCTGCGCGCCGAGGGCCTGCGGGTCATCCTCGTCAACTCCAACCCGGCGACGATCATGACCGACCCGGAGATCGCCGACGCCACCTACGTCGAGCCGATCACCCCCGAGTTCGTCGAGAAGATCATCGCCAAGGAGCGGCCGGACGCGCTGCTGCCCACCCTGGGCGGCCAGACGGCCCTCAACACGGCGATCTCGCTGCACGAGGCGGGGACGCTCGAGAAGTACGGCGTCGAGCTGATCGGCGCCAACGTCGAGGCCATCAACAAGGGCGAGGACCGCGACCTCTTCAAGGACGTCGTCGAGGCCGTCCGCGGCAAGATCGGGCACGGCGAGTCCGCCCGCTCGGTCATCTGCCACTCCATGGACGACGTCCTCGCGGGCGTCGACACGCTCGGCGGCTACCCGGTCGTGGTCCGCCCCTCCTTCACCATGGGCGGCGCCGGCTCCGGCTTCGCGCACGACGAGGAGGAACTGCGCCGCATCGCCGGCCAGGGCCTGACCCTGTCTCCCACCACCGAGGTGCTCCTGGAGGAGTCCATCCTCGGCTGGAAGGAGTACGAGCTGGAGCTGATGCGCGACAAGCACGACAACGTCGTGGTCGTCTGCTCCATCGAGAACTTCGACCCGATGGGCGTGCACACCGGCGACTCGATCACCGTCGCGCCCGCGATGACGCTGACCGACCGCGAGTACCAGACCCTGCGCGACGTCGGCATCGCCGTCATCCGCGAGGTCGGCGTCGACACCGGCGGCTGCAACATCCAGTTCGCGGTGAACCCCGAGGACGGCCGGGTCATCGTCATCGAGATGAACCCGCGCGTGTCGCGTTCCTCGGCTCTCGCCTCCAAGGCGACGGGCTTCCCGATCGCCAAGATCGCGGCCAAGCTGGCCGTCGGCTACACGCTCGACGAGATCCCGAACGACATCACCCGGGAGACCCCGGCCTCCTTCGAGCCGACCCTCGACTACGTGGTCGTGAAGGCTCCGCGCTTCGCCTTCGAGAAGTTCCCGCAGGCCGACTCCACGCTGACCACCACCATGAAGTCGGTCGGCGAGGCCATGGCCATCGGCCGCAACTTCACCGAGGCGTTCCAGAAGGCGCTGCGCTCGCTGGAGAAGAAGGGCAGCCAGTTCACCTTCGTCGGCGAGCCCGGCGACAAGATCGCGCTGCTCGAAGAGGCGGTCCGCCCGACCGACGGCCGTATCAACGCCGTCATGCAGGCCATCCGCGCGGGCGCCACGCCCGAGGAGGTCTTCGAGTACACGAAGATCGACCCCTGGTTCGTCGACCAGCTCTTCCTCATCAAGGAGATCGCCGACGAGCTCGCCGAGGCTCCGGAGCTGACCCCGGACCTGCTGGCCGAGGCCAAGCGGCACGGCTTCTCCGACGTGCAGATCGCCGAGATCCGCGGGCTGCGCGAGGACGTCGTGCGCGAGGTGCGGCACGCGCTGGGCGTCCGCCCGGTCTACAAGACGGTCGACACCTGCGCCGCCGAGTTCGCCGCAAAGACGCCGTACTTCTACTCCTCCTACGACGAGGAGACGGAGGTCGCCTCCCGGGAGAAGCCGGCCGTCATCATCCTGGGCTCCGGTCCCAACCGCATCGGCCAGGGCATCGAGTTCGACTACTCCTGCGTGCACGCCTCCTTCGCGCTGAGCGACGCCGGGTACGAGACGGTGATGGTCAACTGCAACCCGGAGACCGTCTCCACCGACTACGACACCTCCGACCGGCTGTACTTCGAGCCGCTGACGCTGGAAGACGTGCTGGAGATCGTCCACGCGGAGCAGCAGGCCGGCCCCGTCGCGGGTGTCGTCGTGCAGCTCGGCGGCCAGACCCCGCTGGGGCTGTCGCAGGCGCTGAAGGACAACGGCGTGCCGATCGTCGGTACGTCCCCGGAGGCCATCCACGCCGCCGAGGACCGCGGCGCCTTCGGGCGCGTCCTCGCCGAGGCGGGCCTGCCGGCCCCCAAGCACGGCACCGCCACCACCTTCGCCGGCGCCAAGGCCATCGCGGACGAGATCGGCTACCCGGTCCTGGTGCGGCCGTCGTACGTCCTCGGCGGGCGCGGCATGGAGATCGTCTACGACGAGACCCGGCTGGAGTCCTACATCGCCGAGTCGACCGAGATCAGCCCCTCGCGGCCGGTCCTGGTCGACCGGTTCCTCGACGACGCGATCGAGATCGACGTCGACGCGCTCTACGACGGCGAGGAGCTCTACCTCGGCGGCGTCATGGAGCACATCGAGGAGGCCGGCATCCACTCCGGCGACTCGGCGTGCGCGCTGCCGCCGATCACGCTGGGCGGCTTCGACATCAAGCGCCTGCGAGCCTCCACCGAGGCCATCGCCAAGGGCGTCGGCGTGCGCGGCCTGATCAACATCCAGTTCGCGATGGCCGGCGACATCCTGTACGTCCTCGAAGCCAACCCGCGCGCGTCCCGTACGGTCCCCTTCACCTCGAAGGCGACCGCGGTGCCGCTGGCGAAGGCCGCCGCCCGGATCTCGCTCGGCGCGACCATCGCCGAACTGCGGGCCGAGGGCCTGCTTCCGGCGACCGGCGACGGCGGCGAGCTGCCGCTCGACGCGCCGATCTCCGTCAAGGAGGCCGTCATGCCGTGGTCGCGCTTCCGTGACATCCACGGCCGCGGCGTCGACACCATCCTCGGCCCGGAGATGCGCTCCACCGGCGAGGTCATGGGCATCGACTCCGTCTTCGGCACGGCGTACGCCAAGTCGCAGGCGGGCGCATACGGCCCGCTGCCCACCAAGGGCCGCGCCTTCATCTCCGTCGCCAACCGTGACAAGCGCTCGATGATCTTCCCGGCGCGTGAACTGGTCGCTCACGGCTTCGAACTGCTCGCCACGTCCGGCACGGCCGAGGTGCTCAAGCGCAACGGCATCAACGCCACGGTCGTGCGCAAGCAGTCCGAGGGCATCGGCCCGAACGGCGAGAGGACCATCGTCCAGCTCATCCACGACGGCGAGGTCGACCTCATCGTCAACACGCCGTACGGCACCGGCGGCCGCCTCGACGGCTACGACATCCGTACGGCGGCCGTGGCGCGGTCGGTTCCGTGCCTGACGACGGTTCAGGCGCTCGCAGCCGCCGTCCAGGGCATCGACGCCCTCAACCACGGTGACGTGGGCGTCCGTTCACTCCAGGAACACGCGGAACACCTGACCGCGGCCCGCGACTAGCAGCCGACGAGGGGGACACCGGAAACGGTGTCCCCCTCGTCATGAGGACACCATGTACAAGATCTTCTTCAACCTCGTCTTCAAACGCATGGACCCCGAGAAGGCCCACTACCTGGCCTTCCGCTGGATCCGCCTCGCCGTTCGCATCCCCGTACTGCGCACGTTCGTCGCCGCCGCCCTCGCGCCCCGCCACAAGGAACTGCGCACGGAGGCCTTCGGGCTGCGGATGCACGGCCCCTTCGGGCTCGCCGCCGGCTTCGACAAGAACGCCGTCGCCATCGATGGCATGTCGATGCTCGGCTTCGACCACGTCGAGATCGGCACGGTCACGGGCGAGGCGCAGCCGGGCAACCCCAAGAAGCGGCTGTTCCGCCTCGTGAAGGACCGGGCGCTGATCAACCGCATGGGCTTCAACAACGAGGGCTCGCTGGCCGTCGCGGCCCGCCTGGCCTCCCGTACGCCCGTCTTCGGGACCGTCGTGGGCGTCAACATCGGCAAGACCAAGGTCGTCCCGGAGACGGAGGCCGTCGGTGACTACGTGAAGTCGACCGAGCGGCTGGCGCAGTACGCCGACTACCTGGTGGTCAATGTCTCCTCGCCCAACACGCCCGGACTGCGCAACCTGCAGGCCACCGAGGCGCTGCGGCCCCTCCTGGCCGCCGTCCGCGAGGCGGCCGACCGCACGGTGACCACCCGCCGTGTGCCGCTGCTGGTGAAGATCGCGCCGGACCTCGCCGACGAGGACGTCGACGCGGTCGCCGACCTGGCCGTCGAGCTCGGCCTGGACGGGATCATCGCCACGAACACCACCATCGCGCGCGAGGGGCTCGGTCTGAAATCCGAACCCTCCCTGGTCAAGGAGGCCGGCGGTCTCTCGGGAGCGCCTCTGAAGACGCGCTCCCTGGAGGTGCTGCGACGCCTGTACGCGCGTGTGGGCGACCGGATCACCCTCGTGGGCGTCGGGGGCGTCGAGAACGCCGAGGACGCCTGGCAGCGGATCCTGGCGGGCGCCACGCTGGTCCAGGGATACAGCGCCTTCATCTACGAGGGACCCTTCTGGGGCCGCGCCATCCACAAGGGCCTCGCCGCGCGCCTCCGTACCAGCCCGTACGACACCCTCGCCGACGCGGTCGGCGCCGACGTCAGGAAGGCAAGGAAGACGGCATGAGTGCTCTGGAACCCTTTGGCGCACGCCTGCGCCGGGCCATGGACGAGCGTGGCCCCCTGTGCGTCGGCATCGACCCGCACGCCTCGCTGCTCGCCGAGTGGGGCCTGAACGACGACGTGGCCGGCCTGGAGCGCTTCAGCCGTACCGTCGTCGAGGCGATGGCCGACCGGGTGGCCGTGCTCAAGCCGCAGAGCGCCTTCTTCGAGCGGTTCGGGTCGCGTGGCATCGCCGTCCTGGAGAAGTCGGTCGAGGAGGCGCGGGACGCCGGGGCGCTGGTGCTGATGGACGCCAAGCGAGGCGACATCGGCTCGACCATGGCCGCGTACGCCGAGTCCTTCCTCCGCAAGGACTCCCCGCTGTTCTCGGACGCGCTGACCGTCTCGCCGTACCTCGGCTACGGCTCCCTGTCGCCGGCCGTGGCGCTGGCCCGGGAGAGCGGCACCGGCCTCTTCGTGCTCGCCCTGACCTCGAACCCGGAGGGCGGTGAGGTCCAGCACGCGGTCCGCGCGGACGGCCGCAACGTCGGCGCGACGATGCTGGCGCACCTGGCTGCCGAGAACACGGGGGAGGAGCCCATGGGTTCCTTCGGGGCGGTCGTCGGCGCCACGCTCGGTGACCTCTCGTCGTACGACCTCGACATCAACGGTCCGCTTCTCGCGCCCGGCATCGGCGCGCAGGGTGCCACTCCGGCGGATCTTCCCCGGGTCTTCGGGGCCGCCGCGCGCAATGTCGTCCCGAACGTCAGCCGGGGCGTGCTGCGGCACGGGCCCGACGTCGTCGCGCTGCGTGACGCCGCGTCACGCTTCGCCGAAGAGGTCACGGTCGCTGTGTCGGGTGCCTGACCGCCGCCAAGGGTGTTCGACCCGCTCGCGCGAGTCCTCCGATGAGTGGCCCGGGCCGACTTGAGTCTGAATACATCCTCAAATCCGGGGCATTATGTCCTAAATGTCCGGCCTGGCGGAGGCTGACCAGGACTTTTCCGCTGTTCTCGCTGACTCTGGCGGACTTGGCCGCTAGTCTCCGACGAGTGGGAGCACCTCCCACGCTCCCAAAGCAGTGGGGGAGAACGGGCAGCGTGTTGCTCGTGCCTCCCCAGGTGTGGGGCGACTAGGTTCCTCACCGGTCCGTATCCGACAGTTCAACATCCGAGGTGACGTAGGCGTGGCTCTTCCGCCCCTTACCCCTGAACAGCGCGCAGCCGCGCTCGAAAAGGCCGCCGCGGCTCGCCGGGAGCGGGCCGAGGTCAAGAATCGACTCAAGCACTCCGGCGCCTCCCTTCACGAGGTCATCAAGCAGGGCCAGGAGAACGACGTCATCGGAAAGATGAAGGTCTCCGCCCTGCTCGAGTCCCTGCCCGGCGTGGGCAAGGTCCGCGCCAAGCAGATCATGGAGCGACTCGGCATCTCCGAGAGCCGCCGCGTGCGTGGTCTCGGCTCGAACCAGATCGCATCCCTGGAGCGTGAGTTCGGCAGCACGGGCTCCTGATCCCGGCACTTGGGACCGGGAGTCCCGGGCACTCCGGGATTGCTGGAATAATCGCTGCATGAGTGAACGTCCGCGGCTGACCGTGCTCTCCGGCCCCTCCGGGGTCGGCAAGAGCACGGTCGTCGCCCATATGCGCAAGGAACACCCCGAGGTCTGGCTCTCGGTGTCGGCGACGACCCGCAAGCCCCGCCCCGGCGAGCAGCACGGAGTCCACTACTTCTTCGTCACCGACGAAGAGATGGACAAGCTGATCGCCAACGGCGAGCTGCTGGAATGGGCCGAGTTCGCCGGCAACCGCTACGGCACGCCGCGTGCGGCAGTGCTGGAGCGGCTGGAGGCGGGTGAGCCCGTTCTCCTGGAGATCGACCTTCAGGGCGCCCGGCAGGTCAGTGAGTCGATGGCCGACGCCCAGCTGGTGTTCCTGGCTCCCCCCTCCTGGGAGGAGCTCGTACGCAGGCTCACCGGACGTGGCACCGAGCCGCCCGAGGTGATCGCACGCCGCCTGGACGCGGCGAAGGTCGAGCTGGCGGCCGAGCCGGAGTTCGATGTGACCTTGGTCAACACCTCCGTCGAGGACGTGGCGCGTGAGCTGCTAGCCTTGATGGACGTTGTGTGATCGTGACTGCTCATGCTGAGTGATCACATCGACTGATTCTTTCCCATCCATCGGAAGGTAGAGCGTGTCCTCTTCCATCTCCGCGCCCGAGGGCATCATCAACCCGCCGATCGACGAGCTCCTCGAGGCCACCGACTCGAAGTACAGCCTCGTGATCTACGCGGCCAAGCGGGCCCGCCAGATCAACGCGTACTACTCGCAGCTCGGCGAGGGCCTCCTCGAGTACGTCGGTCCGCTTGTGGACACCCACGTCCACGAGAAGCCGCTGTCGATCGCCCTGCGCGAGATCAACGCGGGTCTGCTGACGTCCGAGGCCGTCGAGGGCCCGGCGCAGTAAGTAATATCTGCAGCTTGCAGAAGGCTTTTCCACAGGCCCGGCAGCGCGTCTGCCGGGCCTGTGGTGTGTCATGGATGTCGTACGTTTTCCGAGGTCCGGGGAGAGACGGTGGACAAGCCGAAGGTCGTTCTGGGGGTCAGCGGCGGCATCGCCGCGTACAAGGCCTGCGAGCTGCTGCGCAGACTCACCGAGTCCGGACATGACGTCCGGGTCGTGCCCACCGCCTCGGCGCTGCACTTCGTCGGCGCCGCCACCTGGTCCGCCCTGTCCGGCAAGCCCGTCTCGACCGAGGTCTGGGACGACGTCCACGAGGTCCCGCACGTCCGCATCGGCCAGCAGGCCGACCTGGTGGTCGTCGCCCCGGCCACGGCCGACACGCTCGCGAAGGCCGCGCACGGCCTCGCCGACGACCTGCTGACCAACACCCTGCTCACCGCCCGCTGCCCGGTGGTCTTCGCCCCCGCCATGCACACCGAGATGTGGGAGCACGCGGCCACCCAGGAGAACGTGGCGACGCTTCGCCGGCGCGGCGCGATCGTCATCGAACCCGCCGTCGGCCGTCTCACCGGCGTCGACACCGGCAAGGGCCGGCTGCCCGAGCCCGCGGAGATCTTCGAGGTCTGCCGTCGGGTGCTCGCCCGGGGCGTCACCGAGCCCGACCTCGCCGGACGGCACGTCGTCGTCAGCGCCGGCGGTACCCGCGAGCCCCTCGACCCGGTCCGCTTCCTCGGCAACCGCTCCTCCGGCAAGCAGGGCTACGCTCTCGCCCGCACCGCCGCCGCCCGGGGCGCCCGGGTGACGCTGATCGCCGCCAACACCGGGCTGGCCGACCCGGCGGGCGTGGACGTCGTCCAGGTCGGCACGGCCGTACAGCTGCGAGAGGCGGTCCTCAAGGCGTCCGCGGACGCCGACGCGGTCGTGATGGCGGCCGCGGTCGCGGACTTCCGTCCGGCGTCGTACGCCACCGGAAAGATCAAGAAGAAGGACGACCACGAGCCGGACCCGATCGTCCTGGTGCGGAATCCGGACATCCTCGCGGAGATCTCGACCGACCGGGCCCGCCCCGGTCAGGTGATCGTCGGCTTCGCCGCCGAGACGGACGACGTGCTGGCCAACGGCCGCAAAAAACTGGAGCGCAAGGGGTGCGACCTTCTCGTGGTGAACGAGGTGGGCGAGCGCAAGACCTTCGGCTCCGAGGAGAACGAGGCGGTCGTCCTGGGCGCCGACGGCAGTGAGACGCCCGTGCCGTACGGGCCCAAGGAAGCCCTGGCCGAAACCGTGTGGGACCTGGTGGCGCGCCGGTTGGGCACACATGGTTGATGCGCTGCGGACTTCCCTCCGCCCGTGCTCGATTCGGGTGTGGCGCCCCTGGCCAAGGGCACATGACATTGGGCAGAATGCCCGTGCCGCAGGTCACAGCCCTCCCGAGAGGCGAGACAGGGGGTCCGTGGCCGAACGCGACAGATAAACTGTCCTCGGACGACGCCGGGCGCAGCCCCCGTCCCGTCCAACAATGATCAGCCAGCAGCCGCTGCAACCCCAGGGAGCGTTGTGTCCCGTCGCCTGTTCACCTCGGAGTCTGTGACCGAGGGTCACCCCGACAAGATCGCTGACCAGATCAGCGACACCATTCTTGACGCGCTTCTGCGCGAGGACCCGTCGTCCCGGGTCGCTGTCGAAACCCTGATCACGACCGGCCTGGTCCACGTGGCCGGAGAGGTCACGACCAAGACGTACGCGGACATCGCGACGCTGGTCCGCAACAAGGTCCTCGAGATCGGCTACGACTCCTCGAAGAAGGGCTTCGACGGCGCCTCCTGCGGCATCTCGGTCTCGATCGGCTCACAGTCGCCGGACATCGCGCAGGGCGTCGACACGGCGTACGAGTCCCGTGTCGAGGGCGACGAGGACGAGCTGGACCGCCAGGGCGCCGGTGACCAGGGCCTGATGTTCGGCTACGCGACGGACGAGACGCCCACGCTGATGCCGCTGCCCATCTTCCTGGCGCACCGCCTGTCCAAGCGCCTCTCCGAGGTCCGCAAGAACGGCACGATCCCCTACCTGCGCCCGGACGGCAAGACGCAGGTCACCATCGAGTACGACGGCGACAAGGCGGTCCGTCTGGACACCGTGGTCGTCTCCTCGCAGCACGCGAGCGACATCGACCTGGACTCCCTCCTCGCGCCCGACATCCGGGAGTTCGTGGTCGAGCCCGAGCTGAAGGCGCTGCTCGACGACGGCATCAAGCTGGACACCGAGAACTACCGCCTTCTGGTGAACCCCACCGGCCGCTTCGAGATCGGCGGCCCGATGGGTGACGCGGGTCTGACCGGCCGGAAGATCATCATCGACACGTACGGCGGCATGGCCCGCCACGGTGGCGGCGCGTTCTCCGGCAAGGACCCGTCCAAGGTGGACCGCTCGGCGGCGTACGCGATGCGCTGGGTCGCCAAGAACGTGGTCGCTGCCGGCCTGGCCTCGCGCTGCGAGGTGCAGGTGGCGTACGCGATCGGCAAGGCCGAGCCCGTCGGTCTCTTCGTCGAGACCTTCGGCACGGCCAAGGTCGAGACCGAGAAGATCGAAAAGGCCATCGACGCGGTCTTCGACCTGCGTCCGGCCGCGATCATCCGCGACCTGGACCTGCTCCGCCCGATCTACGCCCAGACCGCCGCCTACGGCCACTTCGGCCGTGAGCTGCCGGAGTTCACCTGGGAGCGGACGGACCGGGTGGACGCGCTGCGCAAGGCAGTGGGTCTGTAAGGCCCGGCTCCACGGGTTTGTTCGAGGCCCGGCGTCCCTGGTGGGGCGCCGGGCCTCGGTGCACCCGCGCTCGTGGGGGAACTCGGGCTCCGGCGGTTGTCAGTGGCGTTTGGTAGGAATGCAGGCGTGAGCAGCGAGAACGAGACCGGTGACGGCGGGGCCGAGGGGGCGTCGCCCGAGCAGCTCGCGCTCATCCGGGACACCGTGCGCAAGGCGCAGGTCCCGCGGGCCAAGCCGCGGACCTGGCGAGGGGCCGCGCTGGCCAGGGAACTGCCCGTGGCGCGGGTGCTGGTCGACAAGGGTGTGCTGCATCTCGATCGGTACTTCGACTACGCCGTGCCGGAGGAGCTGGACGCCGACGCGCAGCCCGGGGTGCGGGTGCGGGTGCGGTTCGGAGCCGGGCGGCACCGGGTGCGTGAGGGTCGGCGTGAGGGCGGGGGGCTCATCGACGGCTTCCTGGTCGAGCGGCTTGCCGAGTCCGACTACTCCGGGCCGCTGGCGGCACTCGCGCAGGTCGTCTCGCCCGAGCGGGTGCTGAGCGAGGAACTGCTCGGGCTCGCGCGGGCCGTGGCCGACCGGTATGCCGGAGGGCTCGCCGATGTGCTGCAGCTGGCCGTGCCGCCGCGCAGTGCGCGGGCCGAGCAGCGGCCCTCACCGGAGCCGCTCCCGCCGCCTGGCAGGCCCGAGGCGGGGTCCTGGGGGCGGTACGAGCGAGGGGCCGCGTTCCTGGAGTCCCTGGCCTCCGGAGGCGCGCCGCGTGCCGTGTGGAACGCTCTGCCTGGCCCCGAGTGGAGCGAGGAGCTGGCCCGGGCCGTCGCGGCGACGCTCGCCTCCGGCCGCGGGGCCCTCGTCGTGGTGCCGGACGGGAGAGCTGTTGCCCGGGTCGACGCTGCCCTGACCTCGCTGATGGGCGAGGGGCGTCATGCGGTGCTGACCGCCGATGCCGGGCCCGAGAAGCGGTACCGGGAGTGGCTGGCCGTACGGCGCGGGAGCGTCCGGGCGGTCGTGGGGACGCGGGCCGCCATGTTCGCGCCGGTGCAGGACCTCGGGCTGGTCGCCCTCTGGGACGACGGCGACGACAGCCACAGCGAGCAGCACGCCCCGCAGCCTCATGCGCGTGAAGTGCTGCTGCTGCGGGCCGCGCAGGACAAGTGCGGCTTTCTGCTGGGGAGTTGGAGCTGCACGGTCGAGGCCGCCCAGCTCGTGGAGAGCAGCTGGGCCCGGCCGTTGGTCGCCACCCGGGAGCAGGTGCGGGGCGCGGCTCCGCTCGTACGGACCGTGGGGGACGGGGATCTCGCGCGGGACGAGGCCGCTCGGGCCGCTCGGCTGCCCACGCTCGCCTGGCAGGCGGTGCGGGAGGGGCTGCGGCAGGGGCCGGTCCTCGTGCAGGTGCCGCGCCGCGGGTACGTGCCGCGGATGGCCTGCGCCAACTGCCGGGCTCCCGCTCGGTGCCGGCACTGCGCCGGGCCGCTGGAGGCGCAGGGCTCCGGGGCCGAGTTGCGGTGTGGGTGGTGCGGGCGGGACGAAGGGGCCTGGCACTGTCCGGAGTGCGGTGCGTTCCGGCTGCGGGCTCAGGTGGTGGGGGCGCGGCGGACCGCCGAGGAGCTGGGGCGGGCCTTCCCCGCTGTGCCGGTGCGGACCTCCGGGCGTGAGCATGTGCTGGACACCGTGCCGGGCACGCCCTCGCTGGTGGTGAGCACGCCGGGGGCGGAGCCCGTCGCCGAGGGCGGGTATGCGGCGGCGCTGCTGCTGGACGGCTGGGCCATGCTCGGGCGTCCTGACCTGCGGGCGGGGGAGGACGCACTGCGGCGATGGATCGCCGCCGCCGCGCTGGTACGGCCGCAGGGAGCCGGGGGGACCGTGGTCGTGGTCGCCGAGCCCACGCTGCGGCCCGTGCAGGCACTGGTGCGGTGGGACCCCGTCGGGCATGCGGTGCGGGAACTCGGCGAGCGGGCCGAGCTGGGATTTCCGCCGGTGTCCCGGATGGCTTCCGTGGCCGGGCCGGGAGAGGCGCTGGCCGAGTTCCTTCGGACCGCCGAACTGCCGCCGGAGGCCGAGGTGTTGGGTCCCGTGCCGGTGCCCGTCACGGCGGTGGGGCGCCCCCGGCGCGTAGGGGGTCCCCCGCCCGGGGAGCACTGGGACCGGGTGCTGATCCGGGTTCCGCCGGGAAGCGGGGCGGCGTTGGCGTCCGCGCTGAAGGCCGCGCAGGCGGCGCGGATGGCGCGTGGGGCTGGGGAGATCGCGGTGCGGGTGCGGATCGATCCGCCTGATATCGGGTGACGTTGGTGCTGCCTGCTGCCTGCTGCCTGCTGCCTGCTGCCTGCTGCCTGGTGCTTTGCGGTGCCGCGCAGGGCTTGGTCAGGGCTGGGCAGGAATGCCTCTGCCCTCCCTAGTGCGCATCGGGAGGGCAGAGCGAGGTGGGGGCAGCCGCGGTGTCAGCCGTTGCGAGGGCCGGGGAACACCGTGGGCCTGGCCTCGTCGCGCAGGCCGGGGCTGCCTGCCGTCGGCTGCGTCGGCATGGAACGGGCCGCGGGAACCGTCGGCACCGGGGGGAGAGCGGTGGTGACATTCACCGTCCGGCTGCCCGCCGGCTCGGTCGTCCGCTCGGCCTCGGCCGCCGCCTGGGTGGCGGCGCGGCGCGCGCCGTAGCGTCGGTGGACCGCCTGCTTGGTGACGCCGAGGGCGGAACCCACCGCGTCCCACGAGAAGCCGAGTGAGCGGTCGAAGTCCACGGCTGCCGTGACCAGGGTTTCGACGCTGTCCCGCAACTCCTGGGCGAGACGGACCGTCGGGGCGGGGGCGCGTCCGTAGACGACGAAGCCCGTGGAGGGGCCGGAGCGGCGCGGGCGGTAGACGTTGCCCAGTTGGGCGGTGAGCGTGCGCAGTGCGTCCACCTGCCGGCGGACCCGCTCGATGTCCCGCACCAGCAAGTGCAGGCTGGCCCGAGCCTGGGCGTCGTGGGTTGCGTGGTCGGCCATGAACAAGCCTCTCGAACCGGCGTTGAAAAGGAAGGGGCCGCGGATACGGCGGGTGCGGCCCGTTGTGGTCAACTCTTTCTTGACCAACGCGGGAGCGGTCCGCGGGTCACGCAGTGGGGGCGTATGGGCATATGCCTACGCCCCTGGGCGGGGGTACGCGCCTCGATGTCCGGACCTCCGGCCCTGGGTGCCTGCCGTCCCTCCCCGGCCGTGGTGAATTCCTTCGTGGTGCCGCCGACGTGAGCCCTCCTCGCGCCCGCACATAGACTTGTGTGTTGCCCCAACCAACCCCGTCCGAGAGGCCCGTGCCCACCCATGAAGCTTGTCTTCGCCGGTACCCCCGAGGTCGCCGTTCCCGCTCTGGACGCTCTGATCGCCTCCGGGCGGCACGAGGTGGCCGCCGTCGTGACGCGGCCCGACGCGCAGGCCGGTCGGGGGCGCAGGATGGTGGCGAGCCCGGTGGCCGAGCGGGCCGAGGAGGCGGGCATCGAGGTGCTCAAGCCCGCCAGGCCGCGCGACCCCGAGTTCCTGGAGCGGCTCAGGGAGATCGCGCCCGACTGCTGCCCCGTCGTCGCCTACGGCGCCCTGCTGCCGCGTGTCGCCCTGGACATCCCAGCCCACGGCTGGGTCAACCTGCACTTCTCGCTGCTGCCCGCCTGGCGCGGCGCGGCGCCCGTGCAGCACTCCATCATGGCCGGCGACGAGATCACCGGGGCCTCCACCTTCCTGATCGAGGAGGGGCTCGACTCCGGGCCCGTCTACGGCACCGTGACCGAGGAGATCCGGACCACCGACACCAGCGGCGACCTGCTGACCCGGCTTGCCTTCGCGGGCTCCGGGCTGCTCGCGGCGACCATGGACGGGATCGAGGACGGCACGCTGAAGGCCGTATCCCAGCCCGCCGAAGGGGTCACCCTCGCTCCCAAGGTCAACGTCGAGGACGCCCACATCGACTGGGCCGCGCCCTCCCTGCGCGTCGACCGCGTCGTGCGCGGGTGCACTCCCGCGCCGGGTGCCTGGACCACCTTCCGCGGCGAGCGGCTCAAGCTCATCCAGGTGCAGCCGGTGCCCGGGCGGGACGATCTCGCGCCCGGTGCGCTCTCCGTCGGCAAGAACAACGTGTACGTCGGGACCGGGTCGTACGCCGTCGAGCTGCTGTGGGTGCAGGCTCAGGGCAAGAAGCCGATGCGGGCCGCGGACTGGGCGCGGGGCGTGCGGATCGGGGACGGGGAGAGCGTCGGGCAGTAACCGGCCCTACGCCGGGCCGGCGGTGCGACGTAGGCTGGTCGGTACATCTCATCCAGCAATCCGGAGCACCTTTTTCGTGAGCGACACCTCCCGTCGGCCCCGCAAACCCGGCAAGCCCTACCGACGGCCCAAGAAAGACCCCGTCCGCGTCCTCGCCTTCGAGGCGCTGCGCGCCGTGGACGAGCGGGACGCGTACGCCAACCTCGTACTCCCGCCGCTGCTGCGCAAGGCGCGGGAGCAGGGCGACTTCGACGGGCGGGACGCAGCGCTCGCGACCGAGCTGGTGTACGGGACGCTGCGGTGGCAGGGAACGTACGACGCCGTGATCTCCGCGTGTGTGGACCGGCCGCTGCGTGAGGTCGACCCGCCCGTGCTCGATGTGCTCAGCCTGGGCGTGCATCAGCTGCTGGGGACGCGGATTCCCACCCATGCGGCGGTGTCGGCGTCCGTCGAGCTCGCCCGGGTCGTCCTCGGCGACGGGCGCGCGAAGTTCGTGAACGCCGTGCTGCGGAAGGTCGCGCAGGACGACCTCGACGGGTGGATCCAGCGGGTCGCGCCACCGTACGACGACGATCCCGAGGAACACCTCGCCGTCGTGCACTCGCATCCGCGGTGGGTCGTCTCGGCGCTGTGGGACTCGCTCGGAGGCGGGCGGGCCGGGATCGAGCGGCTGCTGGAGGCCGACAACGAGCGGCCCGAGGTGACGCTCGTCGCGCGGCCGGGGCGGGCCACGACCGAGGAACTCCTCGGTGAGGAGGCCGCGGTGCCGGGGCGTTGGTCGCCCTATGCCGTGCGGCTGGCCGAGGGCGGGGAGCCGGGGGCCATCGAGGCCGTGCGGGAAGGCCGGGCGGGGGTGCAGGACGAGGGGTCTCAGCTCGTTGCGCTTGCCCTGGCCAACGCGCCGTTGGACGGGCCCGACGAGAAGTGGCTCGACGGGTGTGCCGGTCCCGGGGGCAAGGCGGCGCTGCTCGGGGCATTGGCCGCCGAGCGGGGTGCCATGCTGCTTGCCTCCGAGAAGCAGCCGCATCGGGCCGGGCTGGTCGCCAAGGCGCTTGCCGGGAATCCTGGGCCGTATCAGGTCATCGCCGCCGATGGGACGCGGCCGGCCTGGCGGGCGGGGAGCTTCGACCGGGTGCTGGTGGATGTGCCGTGTACGGGGCTCGGGGCGTTGCGGCGGCGGCCGGAGGCTCGGTGGCGGCGGCGGGTGGAGGATCTGGAGGGGTTTGCGCTGCTGCAGCGGGGGTTGCTGCGGACGGCGATCGAGTCGGTACGAGTCGGTGGCGTGGTCGGTTACGCCACCTGCTCGCCCCACCTCGCCGAGACCCGTGCCGTCGTCGACGACGTCCTCAAGCAGCACTCCGAGGTGGAGCTCATCGACGCCCGGACGCTCCTGCCCGGCGTGCCGGACCTGGGTGAGGGACCGGATGTGCAGTTGTGGCCGCATCTGCACGGGACCGACGCGATGTACCTGGCGCTGATGCGACGGACCGCCTGACGCTCAGGCGAGGGCGGTGGCCACCACGGCTCCGGTCTGGCGCTTGCCCAGGTAGGACTCGGCTCGATGGGGCGCCGACCCGTTGTCCAGCGTCCAGTCGGACTCCAGGACGCCGTAGGGGTCGACGAAGAGCTTCGCGAGGTCGGGCTCCGCGGCGACGAGGTCGTCGCGGTCGGCGAAGTTCGCCCACCGTGTGACGCGCGGCGGAACCGTCTTCGCCTCGGGCAACCTGTCGAACACCAGCGTCCGCAGTCCCAGTGGCGAGCCCAGGGTCAGCAGCAGGGGAAGCGACTGCCGCGCGCGGTGAGCGGCCTGGAAGGCGGCGACCGAACCGAGGGAATGACCGATGATCGCCACCGTCTCGGACCCCACATGGGCGGCGATCCGCCGCTGGACCTCCTCTCGGACGGCCTCTTCGGTGAGGTACCTCGTGACCTGGGCGAGTGCACGGTTGGCGAACGTCTGCGCCAAGGCCATGCCCGTCGGCGCGAACCAGCGCAACCGCGCCAGACCCTTCAGCGCCGGTCGGCCCGTGGCGAGCAGACCTTGGCGTCCCCGGGCCTCGGAATCCATGGCCGCCAGCCGACGGTAGGCCTCGTCCTGGTCCGCCTCACTCGGGGCGCGCTCCTCGGCGCGGTGAAGCCATTCCTTCGCCAGGGCCAGGGCCAGCTCCTGTTGCTCGGGGCTGAGGTCCTCGACCGTCTGGCCATCGCCCATCCGTCCCTTCTTCAGGAACAGATCCCCGTAGAAGACCATCCGGCACTCGTCATCACCCGGGCGGTGGTCCCGCCACAGCCGGTCGGCGGCGCCGGAGTGGCCCGCGACGCGCAGACCTCCCGCGAGCGCGGGAATCCACCTGGTCTCCAAGGCATCCGCGGAGTCCTGCTCCTGCCCGATCCCGTGTACCAGCACAATGCGGCTCACGCGGTCCCCCTACGTCCCCGGCCGTCCCGTCGGGGATAGGCCTCCGGCTGCCACTGCCGGCCCACTGGTCCCACCGTCGCGGGCCGGGAGACCGGACTCGCAGCTTAGCGACCACCTCGGCTTGCGCATGGTCGTATCGGGACATCGCCCGTCTGCCCATCTTCCTTACCACTTGGCCCATTTGACACGGCAACAGATGGCGGCATGCTGTGGCCATGAGCAACGGGGGACAGCGCTTCTCACTGGTGATCGCCTCGCAGTGCGGAGCACTGGGCGAGCAGCGTGAGCTGGAATCGTTGTCCGATGCGGCGCGCGACCTCGACGCCGTCCTGCGGGACCCGTTGCGCGGTGGCTGCGGGGCAGCGCTCGCCGACGGGCGGACGCTGCTGCTGAACCAGGACCGGGTGGCGACCTATGAGG
This sequence comes from Streptomyces sp. NPDC055013, assembly GCF_053608645.1. Lineage (NCBI taxonomy): Bacteria > Bacillati > Actinomycetota > Actinomycetes > Kitasatosporales > Streptomycetaceae > Streptomyces > Streptomyces sp. NPDC055013. The sequence goes on along the minus strand of NZ_JBSGVW010000042.1, from coordinate 61,926 downwards.
CTGTGGCGGGGGCCGCGACTTCCGTGGGGCGGGCCGGTGGCCTGCTCATCCTCGCCTGGATCGGCCATGGGATCGCCGTCAACGGTGACTTCTACGCCCTGCCCGAGGGGTGCACGCCCGTCCCGGGGCATCCCGCGGGTCCGTATGCGCTGGTCCAGCACCTGAGAGAACTGCTCTCCGGTCATCCGGATCTTGAACTCCTGCTCCTGCTTGACGCCTGCATGTCCGGTGCGGGTGTCGCCGAGGCCGCGGCCGGCTGGCCCGGACTGAACGCCGATCTCAGGCGCCGGGTCCAGATACTCTCCGCGGCCAACGTGGACGAGTCGGCCTACGACTGCAACTTCAGCCGGAGCGCCGGGGCGCTGCTGCGACGCGGCCACATCGCCCTCGGAGAGCGGCTGTCGGCCGGTGACGTGAAGCGTGCCGCCGAGCGTTTCGAACGCCGGCAGCAGCCCGCCGTCCTCACTCTGGACGGCGTCAAGTCCAGCACCGCGCTGTGGGTGGCGCGCAACGCCGCCCTGGTGGCTCAGGCGGGTTCCCTGCCCGCCATGTCCCGCACCGACCTCCCCGCGCTGCGCACGGCACTCCGCCACTTCCGCCCCACCCGTCCGCTCAGCGAGATCGTCGAGGCATCCACCGCGCACCGCTGCGTCGCCGTCCGTGGTCCCGCCGGGTACGGCAAGACCACCCTGCTGGCCGCCCTCACCCGCCCGGAACTGGCCCCCGATGCCGTGCCGGACGGATTCGTCCACGGCCTGCGGCTCCTCAAGCGGCAGGAGACCGGGGACCGTGTCTCCCGCGACCTCGCCCAGCAACTCCGCATCACCGTGCCGGGCTTCGCCGAGGCCGTCGCCGCGTACGAGGCCGCGGTGCCCAGGGCCGAGTGGGAACAGGTGCCGTTCGCCGAACGGCTCCTGGTCGGCCCGCTGCGCCGGTTGCCGCACACCGTCGTGCGCATCGCCCTGGACGGTTTCGATCAGCTCGCCGACAGCGCCGCCGCCGAGCTGACGGACCTGGTGCGGCAGCTGCGATCGCTGTCCGACGGCGAGGCGGACGTACGCCTGCTGCTGTCGACGCGCCCCGGGTCCGCGGTCGACGCGGTCGACTTCACGGTCGAGATCGATGCGGCACCGGACGCCGAGGTACGCAGGTCCCTCGTACAACAGGAGGTTCCCGAGGAACTGCTGGACACGATCGTCGCGGCGGCCGGGGGAAGCTGGCTCGTCGCGTCCCTGCTCGCCGACCAGGCGCGGGCGAACCCGCACATGGCCGCGGACGAGGTCCCACAAGGGCTGGGAGCGGTCTATGACCACGTGTTCGACCGGGCCCTCGAAGGTGGCGGAGCCTGGGACGAACCCGGGGCGCCGGTCCGCGCCGTGTTCACGGTGCTGGCCGCCGCGGGACCCGGCGCCGTACTTCCCCAGGAGATTCTCCTGGCCGCCTGTGCCGAACTCGGCGCCGCCGACACCGTCGAGTCCTGCATCGGGGACGGTCTGCCGCCGCTGCTGCGCCGCTATGTCGTCCACGCCTCCGCGGGCAGCGGCGACACCGCCACCCGGCTCTACGGACTGTTCCATCAGTCACTGATCGACCACCTCACCGGTGACGGGGAAGCGGGATACTCGGTGGACGGCGTGCAGGGCCACCGAGCGCTGGCCGCGGCGCTCAGCCGCCTGACGCCCGCGCGCGCATACACGCCGGCCATGGTGAGCGACCCACTGCAGGACTACGCGAGACGGGCCGAGCCCGAGCACCTGTGGCGGTCCGGGAAACACATGGACGCCCTGGAACGTCTCGCCTTGCGCCCGTCACCCGTGCCTGCGGACGACCTGAAGCAGTGGCAGCACTGGCACCACGTGGTGCAGAAGGCGTACGGCTCGGAACACCTTCTGGCGTCCCTCGCCCACAACAACGTGGCTGTTCACACCAGCCGGGCTGGTGACGCCCAGCAGGCGGTCGAACTGCTTTCCGCCACGCAAGGTGCCGTGGACGGCGGTGTCATGGTGTTGATCACCCGCGCCAACCTCGCCGCCGTGATCGGAACCGCCGGGGATGCCAAGCAAGCGCTCGAACAGTGCACCGCCCTGTTGCCGGACATGGAGCGCGTCCTCGGTCCTGAACACGTCCTCACTCTCACGGTGCGCAGCAACATCGGGCTGTGGAAGGGGCACGCCGGTGACCTGAGGGGTGCTCTGGAACTGAGTGTCGCGCTGCTGGCGGACCGCGTACGCGTGCTCGGCCCGGATCACCCCAACACCCTGACGACACGTCACAACGTCGCCATGTGGACGGCGGAAACCGGCGACCGGGCCCGGGGCCTGTCCTTGTTCACCGAGTTGCTGCGGGACCGTGTGCGCGTCCTCGGCCCCGATCACGTCGACACGCTGGCCGCCCGCAACAACATCGCTCTGCTGAAGGGGGAGACGGACCCCGAGGAGGCGCGGAGGCTGTTCTCGGAGCTGCTGACCGACCGTCTCCGTGTCCTCGGTCCCGACCACCCGGACACCCTGATCACCCGCGGCAACCTCAGCCGTTGCCTCGCCCGTGCCGGCGGTCTGGGCCCGGCGCTGGAGATGCACACCGAACTGCTGGCGGACCGCGTCCGTGTACTGGGGCCGGAGCATCCGGACACGCTGGGGAGCCGTCATGCCGTGGCGGTCATGACCGGTGATGCCGGGCAGGCTCGGCAGGGGCTGGCGCTGCTGGCGGCCCTCCTCTCGGACAAGGAGCGGGTCCTGGGCCCCGATCACCCCGAATCCCTCACCACCCGGGCGGCGATCGCGGACCTGACCTCAAGGGTGGGCAGGGCTGGGCAGGCAGTGGAGCTGTACGCCGCCGTCGCGAAGGACCGTGGCCGGATTCTGGGCCCGGAGCATCCCCACACGCTCCAGACTCGCGTCGGCCTGGCCATGGCGACTGCCGGGGCCGGAAGCCTCAGACGGGCTCTTCGGCTCCTCACCGAGCTCCTCCAGGACTACGTCCGTGTCCTGGGCCCGGACCACCGGGACACGCTCAGCGTCCGTGTCGGCGTCGCCGGTCTGACGGCGAGGCGCGACAAGAAGCTCGGGCTGCAACTGTTCTCCGAAGTGCTCGGCGACCAGATCCGTGTCCTCGGGCTGAACCATCCGGATGTCCAGGACACGGGCCGGTACGTCCAGGCGCTGTCCGGGAAGACGCAGCACCGTCGATGAGACGCGCCTGGCCCCTCTGCCGTATCGGCGGCCCTCAGTGGGGGGTCTCGCCGACCCGCCCGTCGTCCGGGGAGAGCGCGGATGGTCCGCCATCGTCCCGGGCCAGTCTGTGCGGCCACCAAACCTTCGGCCCCACATCCAGGAACAGCGCCGTCACCAGGACCGAGCGCACGATGAACGTGTCCAGGAGTACCCCCAGCGCCACCGCGAAGCCGATTTCGGCGAAGGCGACCATGGGGAGGGTGCCCAGGGCTGCGAAGGTGCCGGCGAGGACCAGGCCGGCCGAGGTGATGACGGCGCCTGTGGCGGCGAGGCCGGTGATCACGCCGGGGCGGGTGCCCTGGTGGGTTGCCTCCTCGCGGATGCGGGTGGTGAGGAAGATGTTGTAGTCGATGCCGAGCGCCACCAGGAAGACGAAGACGAACAGCGGGAAGTCGGTCGACTCCCCGGCGTAGTCGAAGATGTGGCGGAAGGCGAGCGCGCTGATGCCCAGGGCTGCCGCGAAGGACAGGATCACCGTGCCGATCAGCAGGAGCGGGGCGATCAGAGCGCGCAGCAGGGCACAGAGGATCAGAAGCACGACCAGCAGGACCAGCGGGATGATCAGGATGTTGTCGTGCGTCGTCGCCTTGTCCATGTCCAGGAGGGCCGCTGTACCGCCGCCCACCTGGGCGTCGGCGTCCGGCACCGCGTGGACGGCGTCGCGGACCCGCTCGACGGTCTGTTTCGCGGCCTCGCTGTCGGCGGGAGCGGTCATCGTCGCCTCGAAGAGGACCTTGCCTTCGAACGACGGTTTTGTGCCTGGTGGCAGGCCCAAGGAGGTGGGGACGACACCCTGTGTCTCCGCCACCGCGCGGCCCACCTCCACGGCTTGGGCCTGGTTGCTGACGATGACCAGCGGGTCGCCGCTGCCGGCCGGGAAGTAGCGCGCCGAGATCTCCTGGCCGGTGATCGAGTCCGGCTTGTCGGTGAACGCGTCGGCGTTGCTCAGCCCCTCGGCGCGCAGTTGGATCAGGCCGAGGGAGCAGACCGCGAGGGCGATCGCCGTGACGACCCAGACCATGCGCGGGCGATGGGAGATACGGCGGCCCATGCGGGCCCAGATGCCCCGCTTGTCGGGGTTCTCGGTGCCCAGGTGCGGGATCACCGGCCAGAAGATCCAGCGGCCGAAGATCACCAGGAGCGCGGGGAACAGGGACATCATCGCGAGCAGGGCCACCGCCACGCCGATCGCGGCCACCGGGCCGAGGCCTCGCGTGGAGTTCATCTCCGCCGCCAGCAGCACCAGCATGCTCAGCACGACGGTCGCACCGGACGCGATCACCGCCGGGCCGGCGCGGTGCAGGGCCAGGGCCATCGCCTCGTGGCGGTCCTCGTGACGGCGCAGTTCCTCCCGGTAGCGGGCGACGAGCAGGAGTGCGTAGTCCGTGCCCGCGCCGAACACCAGAACCGTGAGGATGCCCGCGCTCTGCCCGTTGACGGTCAGGCCCGCGTGTTCCGCCAGGAGATAGATCAGGGCCTGCGCGGTGAACAGGGCGACGATCACGGCGATGAGAGGGACCAGGAGCAGGGTGGGACTGCGGTAGGTGAGCAGGAGCATGACGATGACGACCACCATCGCCGAGAACAGCAGCGTGGAGTCGATGCCCTCGAAGGCCTCGGAGAAGTCCGCGGACGTGCCGCCCGGGCCCGTGATGTGCACGGACAGCCCGCCGCCGCCCTCCCCGACGACGTCCTTGATGGAGTCCACGGCGGGTGCGATGCGCTCCCAGCCTTTCTCGTCCATCGTGATCGGGACCTGGACCTGGGCCGCGCGCGGGTCCAGCTCGCGGTCGAAGACCGGGCCCCGGGTCTCGGCGCCGCGGATGCCGTGGTCGGTGAGCTGCTTGAGCTGCGCCACGTCCTCGGTGATCGCCGCACGGTCCTGTGCCGTCAGGCCGCCGTCGCGGGCATAGATGACGACCGCCGGGATCTGCTCCGGCCTGAAGTCCTCGGAGATCTCCAGGACTTGGGTGGATTCGGCGGACCCGGGCAGCCAGGAGGCCGCGTCGTTGTCCTGCGCGTCGGTCAGCTTCTGCGCGAACGGTGCTGTCAGGAACAGCACCGCCAGCCACAGAACGAGCACCACCCACTTGGCGCGTCGTCCGCAGACCAGATGGGCGACGCCCCGCTGTCCCGAAGGGGACTGCCCCTTCTCCCGGGTCTGAGTCATGGCCACCCCCGCAGCTCTCCGTGGAGCCGGTCGGCCGCCCAGCATGGCACGCACGAACCGGACACAACATCCGATGAACGTCTTAGGTCTGTACTGGCGCGAACATTCGTGCTCCGGCATGGCAGTCTTGGGTCATGGCCGCGCAGATCAACCCCAGCATCCTTTCCGCCGACTTCGCCCGCCTCGCGGACGAGGCAACGGCGGTCGAGGGAGCCGACTACCTCCACGTCGACGTCATGGACAACCATTTCGTCCCGAACCTCACGCTCGGCGTGCCGGTCGTAGAGTCCCTGGCCCGTGCGACGGACACTCCGCTGGACTGCCATCTGATGATCGAGGCCCCCGATCGGTGGGCGCCCCAGTACGTCGAAGCAGGGGCCTCCTCCGTCACCTTCCATGTCGAGGCCGCCGCCGCACCGGTGCGGCTCGCCCGGGAGATCCGGGCCAAGGGCGCCCGTGCCTCCATGGCGCTCAAGCCCGCGACGCCCATCGAGCCGTACGAGGATCTGCTCCCAGAGCTCGACATGCTGCTGATCATGACGGTCGAACCGGGCTTCGGTGGTCAGGCGTTTCTCGACATCATGCTTCCGAAGATTCGCCGCACCCGCGAGTTGATCAGCAAGCACGGCCTCGACCTGTGGCTCCAGGTCGACGGCGGTGTCTCGGCCTCGACCATCGAACGGTGTGCGGAGGCGGGCGCGGACGTCTTCGTCGCCGGTTCGGCGGTGTACGGGGCCGATGACCCGGCCGCGGCGGTCCGTGCGCTGCGCGCGCAGGCGGAGGCGGTGACGAAGTCGGCGGCCTGGGCATGCGACCACTGAGCCAAGGGAACGTGAACGGCGCCCATCAGGGCGGATCAAGAGCGCCGGATCTGCAAGGATGAACGGCGAATCCAGAGTGTGAACAGCAGTGAGGAGATCGCCGTGTCGGGTATGTCGGCGGGCCGGTCAGCCATGCGGATGGGACCCGCTGAGCTGGTGCAGGCGGCGGCCATGGCCCGCCGCTTCTACCTCGAGGGCAAATCCAAGATCCAGATCGCCGAGGAGTTCGGCGTCAGCCGCTTCAAGGTGGCCCGGGTCCTGGAGACCGCTCTCGAACGGGATCTGGTGCGCATCGAGATCCGCGTGCCGGCCGAGCTGGACGCCGATCGCTCGGACGCGCTGCGCGCCCGGTACGGCCTTCGGCACGCCGTCGTGGTCGAGTCCCCGGCCGAGGCCGAGGAGTCACCCGACCCCGAGAACCTGGGAGAGGTGGCCGCCGACCTGCTCGGCGAGCTCGTGAACGAAGGTGATGTGCTGGGCCTGGCCTGGGGCCGGTCCACCATTCACATGGCGGCGGCCCTGGACCGGCTGCCGCCCTGCACGGTGGTGCAGTTGACGGGCGTGTACGACGCCGGGACCGCCGAGCGCGGTTCGGTCGAGGCGGTGCGCCGCGCCGCCCAGGTGTCCGGCGGCGACGCCCACCCCATCTACGCGCCGATGCTGCTGCCGGACGCGGCCACCGCGGCGGCACTGCGGCACCAGACCGGAATCGCCCGGGCCTTCGAGTACTTCGACAAGGTCACGGTCGCCTGCGTCTCCATCGGCTCCTGGGAGCCGGGCATCTCGACGGTGCACGACATGCTCAGCGACGAGGAGCGGGCCCACTACGCCTCGCTCGGTGTCGCCGCCGAGATGTCCGCGCACCTCTTCGACGCCGAGGGGCGCCGGGTCGGCCGGGACCTGGGGGAGCGGTGCATCACGGTCAAGGCCGACCAGCTCCGCCGTATCCCGGAGGTCGTCGCGATCGCGGGCGGGCAGCGCAAGGGGCCGGCGATCGACGCGGTGCTGCGCTCCGGGCTCGTCACCAGCCTGGTGACGGACACGTCGGCGGCGGACTATCTGATGACGGCCGGTCCGACGCCGAAGCCGACGCTCAACAGGACGGATCCGGACGGGCACTGACGGTGTGTCAGCAAGGGGGGTGGCCGAAGGCCGCCCCCCTTGTTCATGGGCCGCATCAGCTTCATCGGCTTTTTCATCAACTTCATCAACTTCATCAATTTCACCAATCTCATCGACGATCACTATGACCTTGGCGGTGCTGAGATGACGGAGCTCGTGGTCCCGCTGGACCTCGACGGGATCACGGACAAGGCCGGCCTGATGGACCGCTGCGCCCGTGCCCTGGATCTGCCCGACTGGTTCGGCCGCAACTGGGACGCGCTCGCCGACTCCCTCTCCGACCACACCGTCTGGCCGGCGGGTGCCGTGGAGCAGGGGCTGCTGGTCGTCGTGCGGAACTGGCGGGCGTACGCGAAGGCGCGGCCCGACGAGTGGGAGATCGCCCAGGACGTGTTCTCCGAGGCGGTGGACCGGACGCAGGCGCTCACGGTGGTGCTCGCCCTTGGAGGATCCTCCTAGGGGGTGGCTGACCTGCTTGGATGATGCGACCGTGCATCGCATTCCGGTCAGCATGGGACAATGAAGTACGTGCTCTTCCCCCTGGCTGACCTGTCCGGGGGCCACCTCTGATCGACTGGGATGTGCAGCACGTGCGTTTCCTCAATGACATCCAGCCCGCGTACGACCTGACGTACGACGACGTTTTCATGGTCCCGAGCCGCAGCGCGGTGGGCTCGCGGCAGGGCGTGGACCTCAGCTCCCCGGACGGCACGGGCACCACCATCCCGCTGGTCGTCGCCAACATGACCGCCATCGCCGGCCGCCGCATGGCCGAGACGGTGGCCCGGCGCGGCGGCCTGGTGGTCATCCCGCAGGACATCCCGATCGACGTCATCACCGACGTCATCTCCTGGGTGAAGAGCCGCCACCACGTCCTCGACACGCCCATCGTGCTGGCCCCGCACCAGACCGTCGCCGACGCCCTGGCCCTGCTGCCCAAGCGCGCGCACAACGCCGGTGTGGTCGTCGACGACGACTTCAAGCCGATCGGCGTGGTCACCGACTCCGACCTGTCCGGCGTGGACCGCTTCACACAGCTCGAAGTGGTCATGTCCCGGGACCTGCTGCTCCTGGACGCGTCCCTCGAGCCGCGCGAGGCCTTCAACACGCTCGATCACCACAACCGGCGCTATGCCCCCGCCGTGGACTCCGACGGCCGTCTCGCCGGCATCCTCACCCGCAAGGGCGCCCTGCGGGCCACGCTGTACTCGCCGGCCACCGACGCCGACGGCAAGCTGCGCATAGCGGCCGCCGTCGGCATCAACGGTGACGTGGCGGGCAAGGCCAAGCAGCTGCTCGACGCGGGCGTCGACACGCTCGTCATCGACACGGCGCACGGCCACCAGGAGTCGATGATCGCCGCGATCCGGACCGTGCGGGCGCTCGACCCGCAGGTGCCGATCGTGGCCGGCAACATCGTGGCCGCCGAGGGTGTGCGGGATCTGATCGAGGCCGGCGCGGACATCATCAAGGTCGGTGTCGGCCCCGGCGCCATGTGCACGACCCGCATGATGACCGGCGTCGGCCGGCCGCAGTTCTCCGCGGTCCTGGAGTGCGCCGCCGAGGCGAAGAAGTACGGCAAGCACGTCTGGGCCGACGGTGGCGTCCGGCACCCGCGCGATGTCGCCATGGCGCTGGCCGCCGGTGCGTCCAACGTGATGGTCGGATCCTGGTTCGCGGGCACGTTCGAGTCGCCGGGCGACCTCCAGCAGGACGCGAACGGCCGCCTCTACAAGGAGTCGTTCGGCATGGCCTCCGCGCGGGCCGTGGCCAACCGTACGTCCGACGAGTCGTCGTACGACCGGGCCCGCAAGGCGCTGTTCGAGGAGGGCATCTCCACCTCGCGCATGTTCCTCGACCCGACCCGGCCGGGTGTGGAGGACCTGATCGACTCGATCATCGCGGGCGTGCGGTCGTCCTGCACCTACGCCGGCGCCGGCTCCCTGGAGGAGTTCGCCGAGAAGGCCGTCGTCGGCATCCAGAGCGCGGCCGGCTACGCGGAGGGCAAGCCGCTGCACGCCAGCTGGAGCTGACGCCGACTGCCTTGCTCACGGCCCCCGTTGTCCCGTTCGCCGGGATATTCGGGGGCCGTTTCGCGTGCCGGGGCTCTGGCGTCGGTGCATGGAGATCGCCGCTTGCAGGGCCGAGGACGTCGAGGCGCCGGATCGCTTCATGCCGTCGCGCAGTGCCGACGGGCACCATGCGGCCCGCTTCGAGCGACAGGAGGCGGGGGAGAGTGCGTATCTGATCCCGTGGCTGGACGACAGGCCTGTAGGCCACGCAGAGGTGCGTTGGACAGGGTGCGCGGCGCCGGAGGTGCGGGCGGCGCAGCCGGGCTGCCCGGAGATCAACGGCTTGATCGTGTGGCCGGCGTCGCTGCGCTCCCGAGGCATCGGCACCGCGCTGGTGCAACACGCCGAGCGGCTGGCGCGGGAGCGTGGCGTCGGCGTCATGGGGCTGGGCGTCGGCGACGACAACCCGCGCGCGGCGGCGCTGTACGCGCAGCTCAGTTACCTGCCCACGGTGGCGTACGTGGACCGCTGGGCGCACCTGGACTCCGACGGCGTCCGGCATGAGCAGGCAGACCCCTGCGTGTTCCTGGTCAAGGCCCTCCGAAGCCCTCCAGGAGGACCTCCGTGCAACGGTTTGAAGCCCCGCCGCAACGAACACCCACCCAGCCCCCAGACACGCAATGATCTTGCGGGCATGCGCAAGGTTGCTGCATTTCACCAGCAACGCCGATCCTCGTAGGCTGTCGCCTCGTACGTGGCGTGGCAGGGACCCCGCTCGGTGGGTCCCTGCTCGAAGGGTGCCGCCCGTCCCTGCCGCCCTGACCGGCAGCGAGAAGGAGCCAGCGCGTGCTCGACCAAGGCGCACCCCCGCAGAACCCAAACCAGACCGCCGCCCCCGCGTCCCTCGGCGTCGGCGCGCGCCTGATGCGTCGCAAGCCCGTGGAACACCTGGTCGCGGAGGGTGGCCAGGGTGAGGGAGGATCCCTGCGGCGCTCTCTCGGCATGTGGCAGCTGACCATGATCAGCATCGGTGCCACTCTCGGCACCGGCATCTTCGTCGTCCTCGGTGACGCCGTCCCGGAGGCCGGTCCCGCGGTCACCCTGGCCTTCGTGATCGCCGGTCTCACGGCGTTGTTCTCGGCCCTGTCGTACGCCGAGCTGGCGGGCAGCATCCCGGTCGCGGGCTCCTCGTACTCGTATGCGTACGCAACGATGGGTGAGCTGGTCGCCTGGGTCTGCGGCTGGTGTCTGGTGCTGGAGTACGGCGTGTCGGTGGCCGCCGTCGCCGTCGGCTGGGGCGAGTACCTCAACGAGCTGCTCGACGGGACCATAGGCGTCACCATCCCGTCGGTGCTGTCCTCGGCGCCCGGTGAGGGCGGGATCATCAACCTGCCGGCGCTGATCGTCGTCATGCTGGCGATGGTGTTCCTGCTCGGCGGCGTCCGCGAGTCCGCCCGCGCCAACACGATCATGGTCGCCGTCAAGATCGCCGCGCTGGTGCTGTTCTGCACGGTCGGCTTCATGGGCTTCAAGTCGGGCAACTACGAGGACTTCATGCCGCTCGGCATGGCCGGCGTGAGCGCCGCGGGTGCGACGCTCTTCTTCTCGTACATCGGTTTCGACGCCGCCTCCACCGCCGGTGAGGAGGCCAAGGATCCCAAGCGGGACCTGCCGCGGGCCATCATGCTGTCGCTGATCATCGTGACCGCGCTGTACGTGCTCGTCGCGGGTGTCGCCGTCGGTGCCTGGCACTGGACCAAGTTCGAGGGCTCCAGCGCCTCCCTCGCCGCGATCATGAACGACGTCAGCGGCCAGTCCTTCTGGGGCACCCTGCTCGCGCTCGGCGCGGTCATCTCCATCGCGAGCGTCGTGCTCACCGTGCTCTACGGCCAGACCCGTGTCCTGTTCGCGATGTCCCGTGACGGCCTGGTGCCGAAGGCGTTCGGCAAGGTCCACAAGAAGACCGGCGCCCCCCGCGTCAACACGGTCATCGTGTCCCTCTTCTGCGGTGCGCTCGCCGCCCTCATCCCGCTGGGCAAGCTCGTCGACGCCACCAGCATCGGCACGCTGTTCGCCTTCGCCCTGGTCAACATCGCGGTGATCGTCCTGCGCTACCGGCGCCCGGAGCTCGAGCGCACGTTCAGGGTGCCGTTCGGGCCGGTGCTGCCGGTGCTGGGCTTCCTGTTCTGCGCATACAACATGTTCAGCCTGGACACCGTGACCTGGGTGGTCTTCGGGTTCTGGATGGCGGCGGGTCTCGTGTTCTACTTCGTGTACGGCTATCGCCGTTCCCGTCTTGCGACACCAGAAGTGAAGTGAACGACCCGCAGTGCTGAACGATCTCGACGAACGCATCGTGCACGCCCTCGCCGAGGACGCCCGCCGCTCCTACGCGGACATCGGGCAACTGGTCGGCCTGTCCGCGCCCGCCGTGAAGCGGCGCGTGGACCGGCTGCGCGCCACCGGAGCGATCACCGGATTCACCGTACGGGTGGATCCGTCGGCCCTCGGCTGGGAGACCGAGGGGTTCGTCGAGATCTACTGCCGGCACAACACCTCGCCGGACACCATCCGGCGAGGGCTGGAGCGGTACCAGGAGGTCGTGGCGGCGTCCACGGTCACCGGGGACGCCGACGCCGTGGTGCAGGTGTTCGCCTCGGACATGCGGCACTTCGAGCGGGTGCTTGAGCGCATTGCCGGGGAACCGTTCGTGGAGCGGACGAAGTCCGTTCTTGTGCTGTCGCCTTTGTTGCGGCGGTTTTCTTCCGGGTCGCCCACGTAGTTCGTCGGCTGCGGGACTGTGGGGGCTTGTCGCGCAGTTCCCCGCGCCCCTCAAGCGGCGTTTGTGCGGACCTTACTCAGCATGCGCCGTACGGCCAGTGCATGGGCGCCGGTGCCGATGACGAGGCGTCGGTAGGCGTCACCCGCCGTGCCCGGGAAGCTCGCCCGCGTCTCGGCCCGTAGACGCGTATGGCCCTGGTCCGTCTTGTCCAAGTGGAAGATCAGGGCGTACGACGAGAAGGCATGGCGGCCGACCAGGGCCAGTTCGTGGCCGGGGACGGCGATGGCCACCCGGAAGCCGCGCTTGCCGTTCATCAAGGCGCCCAGCTCTCGCCAAACTGCTGCCGTGTCCGCCTCGACCATCGTCGTGTGCTCGTCGACGAACGGCAGGGCGGGAATGTCGGTCGCGTCCATACGGGCAGTCTCGCCCGCTTGCCGACGCTGTGGCCTCCTTCGTCAGGCGGACCTGCATAGCCGCACGGCGGAGTGTCAGTCGGCCGTCTTCCTCGCCAGCGCGTTGTTGTCGATCGAGTTGTGCACGCTGAAGCTCACCGCGTCCGAGCGGTAGCGGTCGTCCGACCATTCGACCGGGCGGCCCTCGCGGGTCGTCGTCACGCGGCGCACCCGGAGCAGGGGGCTCGTGCGGCGGATGCCCAGCAACTCGGCATCCTGGGCGCCGGCTGACACCGCGTCGATGACGTGCTCCCCGTAGGCGAAGACCAACCCCGTGTCGTCGTACAGGCGTTGCGTGACTGAGGGGCAGTCGGGCTCTATGGCCTCGACGGCCGGGGAGATCCAGTCGGCGTAGACCGTGCGCTCCAGCAGGACCGGTTCGCCGTCCAGGCCGCGCACCCGCAGGACGTGCAACACCGGGGTGCCGGAGGGCAGTTGAAGGCGCACGGCGTCCTCCTTCGTCGCCGGGCGGTACTCCTGGACGACCACGTGGCCGGTCGCCTCCCGGCCCATCGCATGCGCCCACTGGGCGAAGCTGCGCAGTTCGGCGAAGCTCTGGCTGCGGCGGCTGGCCAGGACCACGCGACGGGCGCCCTGGCGTGAGCCGATGAGCCCCTCGGCGGTCAGCGCGGCGACGGCCTGCCGGATCGTGCCGCGGGAGACGCCGTACCGGGACGCGAGGTCCGTCTCGGCGGGCAGCAGGCTGCCGACCGTGTACTCCTCGTGGTCGATCGCGCGGCGCAGCTCGTCGGCGATCTCCTCGTGTCGCGCCGTCATGCTTCCCCTCTGAGTCGGTTGCTGTGCACAGAGTGACCAGCGTAAACGAGATCCGGCGGTGCTCCGTGCCGGCCGGGACTGTGCACGAAGCATGGGGTCAGGGTTTCACCGGCGTTCACTCTCGGGACATCGGGACCGGGCGTACTGAGGCCAACTTGTTCAGACAAGTTGGCCCCGTGGGGCCTCCTCCACCCTCGCGCGTCCCCTGGAGAAACCGTGTCCGTTTCCCTGCCGAGAACGGCTGCCCGCAGCGGCGCCCTCGCCGTCGCCGCCGCGCTCGCCCTCAGCGCCTGCGGCGCCGCTCCCGACAACGCGTCCACCTCCACCGACGGCAGGAGCGCCGCCACCGCCACCTCCGCCGAGGAGTTCGGCGGCATCGACAAGCTGGTCGAGGCGGCCAAGAAGGAGGGCACGCTGCATGCCATCGCGCTGCCCCGCGACTGGGCCAACTACGGCGCCCTCATCGACGGCTTCCAGAAGAAGTACGGCATCAAGGTCGAGGTGGAGAACCCCGACGGCTCCAGCCAGGACGAGATCAACGCCGTGACGTCCCGCAAGGGGCAGGACCGCGCCCCCGACGTGCTCGACCTCGGCAGCTCCTTCGCGATCAGCGCCGCCCAGCAGGGGCTGCTCGCGCCGTACAAGGTGGAGGCCTTCGCCGACATCCCCGAGGGCCAGAAGGACGCGCAGGCCCGCTGGTTCAACGACTACGGCGGCTACATCTCCATCGGCTGCGACGCGAAGCGCGTCAAGGAGTGCCCGAAGACCTTCGCCGACCTGCTGAAGCCGCAGTACAAGGGCCAGGTCGCCCTCAACGGCAATCCCACCAAGTCCGGCTCGGCCTTCGGCGGCGTGTACGCGGCGGCGCTCGCGAACGGCGGCTCCTTCGACGACATCCAGCCCGGCCTGGACTTCTTCGCCAAGCTGAAGAAGAACGGCAACTACACGCCCGTCGAGTCGACCCCGGCCACCGTCGAGAAGGGCGAGACGCCCATCAGCATCGACTGGGACTACCTCAACGCCGGCTACGCCGAGGAGTTCGAGTCCAAGGGCGTCGACTGGCAGGTGTCGGTGCCGAGCGACGGCCAGTTCTCGCAGTACTACTCCCAGGCGATCAACAAGGACGCCCCGCACCCCGCGACCGCCCGCCTGTGGCAGGAGTACCTCTACAGCGCCGAGGGCCAGAACCTGTGGCTGAAGGGCTACGCCCGACCGGCCCTGATGACCGCCATGGAGAAGGCCGGCACCCTCGACAAGACGGCCGCGGCCAAGCTGCCCGAGGTCTCCGGCACGCCCTCCTTCCCGACCGAGGCCCAGCAGAACAAGGCCAAGACGGTCCTCGGCCAGGGCTGGGCGAAGGCCGTCTCCGGATGACGGCCACCCTCACCGGGGTCGACACGGCGCCCGCCGCTGCGCGCACGCGGCGGCGCCGTGCCCTCGGCGGCTCGCTCGCCGTAGTCCCGTTGCTCGTCTTCACCGCGCTCGCCTTCGGGCTGCCCGCCCTGGCCATGCTGAACGGCGCCTTCACTGTCAAGGACCCGGCCACGGGCGCGACTTCGTACAGCGCCGACAACCTGACGAACTCGCTCCAGGGCGCCTACCTCACGGCCCTGCTCGGCAGCGTCAAGCTGTCCGCCGTCTCCGCCGCGCTCGGCGCCCTGCTCGGGCTGCCGCTCGCCCAGGCCGTGGTGACCTCCCGCTTCCGTGCCCTGCGTGAGGCCGTGCTCACCGCGTCCGGGGTGCTCGCCAACTTCGGCGGCGTCCCACTGGCGTTCGCCTTCGTCGCCACGCTCGGCAACGCCGGTGTGCTGACCCGCCACCTGGGCCTCACGGACAAGGGCTGGGACCTCTACAGCTTCTGGGGCCTGGTCCTCGTCTACCTGTACTTCCTGATCCCGCTGATGGTCCTCACCATCACCCCGGCCCTGGACGGCCTGCGCTCCCAGTGGCGCGAGGCCGCGCAGAGCAACGGCGCCACCGCCGTGCAGTACTGGCGGCACGTGGCCCTGCCCGTGCTGCTGCCCACGCTCCTCGGCGGGTTCGTCCTGCTCTTCGGCAGCGCCTTCGCCGCGTACGCCACCGCCGCCGCGATGGTGGGCAGTTCCGTCCCGCTGGTCACCCTCCAGATCGCCGACGCCCTCTCCGGCAACGTCCTGGTCGGCCAGGAGAACGTGGCGCTCGCCCTCAGCCTCGACATGGTCCTGGTCGCCGGCCTGGTCATGGCGGTGTATCTGCCCCTGCAACGACGGAGCGCGCGATGGCTCGCCTGAACCTGTGGCGGTGGGGCGTGCTCGGCCTCGCCGGACTGTACTTCCTGGTGCCGCTCGCCGCGTCGGTGGTCTTCACGGTCGACGTGCCCGGACAGGGCCTCACCTTCGACGCCTACACCCAGATCTTCTCCACCGACGGCTTCACCTCCAGTCTGCTGCTCTCCATGGAGCTGTCCCTCGCCACCATCGCCGTCGTCCTGCTGCTGATGGTGCCCGCGATGGTCGCGCTGCGGCTCGGCGCGCCCCGGCTGCGGCCGGTCGTCGAGATCGTGTGCTCCCTGCCGCTGGTCGTGCCCCCGATCGCGTTCGTCGCCGGGATCGGGACGGTGCTGAAGTGGGGGCCCGAGCACCTGTCGCGGACCCCGCTGTTCCAGACGTTCGTCGCGATCCAGAACCCCGACTTCCCGTTCGTGCTCGTCCTCGCCTACGTCGTGATGGCGCTGCCGTTCGTGTACCGCGCCCTGGACGCCGGGCTGCGCGCCATCGACGTGCCCACCCTCGTGGAGGCCGCCCGCAGCTGCGGGGCGAGCCGGCCGCAGGCGCTGGTGCAGGCCGTCCTGCCCAACCTGCGCGGCGCCCTGCTCAACGCCTCCTTCCTCACCCTCGCCCTGGTCCTCGGCGAGTTCACCGTGGCCCAGCTGCTCGGCTTCCAGCCCTTCGCCGTGTGGATCGTGAACGTCAGCGGCTCGCAGGCCCAGCTGTCCGTCGCCGTGTCCGTGCTCAGCCTGCTCGTGACCTGGGTGCTGCTCCTCGTGCTCGCCGGCTTCGGCGGCCGTACCCGTACTACCTCCCGGGGATGAACCATGACCGTGCTTGACAAGACAGCGCCTGAAAGGGCAGCGGTGCAGGCCGCCACCGTCGAATTCCGGGGACTGCGCCGGGAGTTCGGCACCACCGTGGCCCTCGACGGGCTCGACCTGACCGTCCGGCCGGGTGAACTCCTCGCCCTGCTCGGCCCGTCCGGCTGCGGCAAGACCACCGCGCTGCGCATGCTCGCCGGATTCGAGCATCCCGACTCCGGCGAGGTGCTGGTGGACGGTGACGACGTCACCGGTATCCCCGCGCATCGCCGGGACGCCGGGATGGTCTTCCAGTCGTACAGCCTCTTCCCGCATCTGAGCGCCCTCGACAACGTGGCCTTCGGGCTGCGCATGCGCAAGGTGCGCACCGCCGAACGGCGTGCCCGGGCCACCGAGTTGCTGGAGCTGGTCGGCCTCGCCGACAAGGGCGAGCGGTACCCGCACCAGCTCTCCGGCGGCCAGCAGCAGCGCATCGCCCTGGCGCGGGCCCTCGCCCTGCGCCCGCGCGTCCTGCTGCTGGACGAGCCGTTGTCGGCGCTCGACGCCAAGGTGCGGCTGACGCTGCGCGAGGAGATCCGACGGCTCCAGCGGGAGCTGGGCATCACCACGCTGTTCGTCACCCACGACCAGGAGGAGGCCCTGTCCATGGCCGACCGGGTCGCGGTCATGCGCTCCGGACGCCTCGAACAGTGCGCCGCCCCGGCCGAGTTGTACGGCCGCCCCGCCACCGCCTTCGTCGCCGAGTTCGTCGGCACGATGAGCCGCATTCCGGGCCGGCTCGTCGAGGACGGTGTCGAGGTCCTGGGCCGGCGGCTGCCCGTCGACGGCGACGTGCCCCCGGTGTCCGACGTCGACGTGCTGGTACGGCCCGAAGCGGTCACGGTGCGCGCCGACGACACGGCCGACGCGCGCGTGGTCGCCACCGCGTTCCTCGGCGCCACCACCCGGCTGACCGTACGGCTCGCCAACGGCACCGAAGTCAAGGCCGACCTGCCCGCGCATGAGACGGCCGCCCTCGGCGCCGGTGCCGCGGTCGGTGTGTCGCTGCCGGAGCGACCGGTGCTGGTGGCCGAACGTAACCGCTGACTCCCGTACTACCTGTTGATCCCCCCCGCATGAAAGAGACAACCGTGACCCGACTCCCGCTCCAGGCCGCCTTGTTCGACATGGACGGCACGCTCGTCGACACCGAGCGGCTGTGGTGGGAGGCGGTGGAGCAGGTGGCCGGCCGGGCCCTGACCGAGGCGGACGAGCCTCAGGTGCTCGGGCGGGCCGTCGAACACACCGCCGACTGGCTGTCCGGTGTCACCGGCACCCCGGCGGACACGCTCGCCGAGGTGCTGCACCGGGAGTTCGCGGATCGCGTCCGCGCCGGCATCGTGCCCCGCCCGGGCGCGCTCGACCTGCTCGACGCGCTCGCCCACGAGGGCGTACTGACGGCTCTGGTGACCGCGTCCCCGAGAGCTGTCGCCGACACCGTCCTCGAAGCACTCGGCGCCGACCGCTTCGCCGTCTCCGTCACCGCTGACGACACCGACCGCACCAAGCCGGCCCCCGACCCCTACCTCGCCGCCTGCCGCCTCCTCGACGTCGACCCGGCGGCCTGCGTGGCCGTCGAGGACACGGAGACGGGCGTCGCCTCCGCCGAGGCCGCGGGCTGCACGGTGCTCGCGGTGCCCTCGCTCGCCCCGATCGACGCGGGGCCCGGCCGGACCGTCCTGGACGGCCTGACGGGCGTCACCCCCCAGCGGCTGCGCGACCTGCTGCCGCACCGGCTCCGCGTCATGAGCTGGAACCTCTGGTACGGCGGCAGCAAGGTCCATGACCACCGGGCCAAGCAGCTGAAGGTCATCGCCGAGACCGACGTGGACGTGGTCGGGCTCCAGGAGACGTACGGCACCGCCGCCGAAGAACTCGCCGAGGCACTCGGCTGGTGCCACCACCGCGCCGGGGAGAACCTCGGGATCATCAGCCGGTACCCCGTCACGGCCCCCCTCGGCGACCCCGACCCGGGGTTCTACGGGGCCGCCGGGGTTCGTGTCCGCGTGGGAGGCGAGGAGGTCGACGTCTGGACGGCCCACCTGGACTACACGCCGTACGGGCCGTACGAGTCCGCCTTCGACGGGCTGGACGCGGCCGAGTTGATCGCCCACGAGCAGGTGCGGCTCGCGCAGATGCGGGACACCCTGCACCGGATCGAGGAGACGGCCGACCCCGCCGGGCCCGTCGTCCTCGTCGGCGACTTCAACAGCCCTTCCCACCTGGACCGGCCCGACGTGGAATGGCCGGTGACGAAGGCGGCCGAGGAGGCGGGGCTGCGGGACTCCTACCGCGAGGCGCATCCCGACCCGATCGCCCACCCCGGGCACACCTGGTCGCCGATCCACGCCCTGCACGAGGACGGCAGTGGACGCCCGGAGCCACAGGACCGGATCGACTTCGTGCTGCACCGGGGGCTGCGCGTGCTCGACTCCCGGACCTACGTCAGCGGCCACCCGCGCCCCTGGCCGGACGTCGAGCACAACGAGTGGCCCTCCGACCACGCGGCCGTGGTCACCACCTTCTCCCTGCGCGAGTGAGCCCGCACCGCCTACCATCGGTGTCATGACCTGGCGACATTGATCCACCAGCCGTGCCTCCCGAGGGCCACCTCGGCCGCCGTACCTCCGGCGTCCGAACTGTCCCTGCGGGAAGGCCTCATGACACTCTCACCTGCGCGTGTGCCCGCCGCCGGTGTCCGGCGGCTCACGACCACGCTGTACGGCTACTCGTTCCTGGACGACTTCGTCCTGCTCTACCCGGTGTACGCGCTGCTGTTCGCCGACACCGGCATGTCGCTCTGGCAGATCTCCTCCCTGTTCGCCCTGTGGTCGATCACCGGCGTGGTGCTGGAGGTCCCCTCCGGCGCCTGGGCCGACGCCGTCTCGCGGCGCCGGCTGCTGTGGATCGGCCCGCTGCTCACGGCCGTCGGATTCGGACTGTGGGTGGCCGTCCCGTCGTACTGGGCCTTCGCGGTCGGCTTCGTCCTGTGGGGCGCGGGCGGAGCGCTCGGCTCCGGTGCGCTGGAGGCGCTGGTGTACGACGAGCTGGACCACGTCGGCGCCGCCGACCGGTACGCCCGGGTCATGGGCAGGTCGCGGGCAGCGCGACTGCTGGGCACCGTCGCCTCCACCGGCCTCGCGGGGCCCGTCTTCGCCCAGGGCGGCTACCCGGCCGTCGGCGCCGCGAGCTTCCTGGCCTGTGTGCTGACCGCCCTCACCGCGACCCGGTTCCCGGAGCACCGGGTGCGATCGGAGACCGGGGGCGCCAGCTGGGCGACGACCCTGCGGACCGGACTCGCCCAGGTCCGCAGGGACCGTTCGGTGCGGGGTGCCCTGCTGCTGCTCCCGGCCGTGGCCGCGGTATGGGGCGCCCTCGACGAGTACACCCCGCTGCTGGTGCGGGAGATCGGCTTCGCCGAGGCGACCGTCCCCTACCTGATCATGCTGATCTGGGCGGGCGTCACCGTCGGCAGCCTCCTGGCCGGACCCGCCGAACGTCTCGGCACGAGGGGGCTCGCGGCGCTGCTCGCGGGCGCGGCACTCGCCCTGGCCGCCGGCGCCGGGGCCCGCTCTCTGGCCGGTATCGCGCTGGTGAGCCTCGCCTTTGCCGGGTTCCAGCTGGCGGAGGTGCTCGCCGACGTCCGCCTCCAGCACCGTATCGACGAGTCCCGACGGGCCACCCTCACCTCCGTGGCGAGCCTGGGCACGGAGCTCGCCACGGTCGCCACGTTCGGCGTGTACGCGCTGCTCGGCGCGGGCGCCGCGCACAGCACGGTCTTCGCGGTGCTCGCGGTTCCCTACCTGGTGACGGCGCTGGCGCTGGCTAGAAGTCGGGCTTCCACGGCACGACCGTGAAGTCGCCCGTCCCCTTCTTGACCTTCTCGAAGGGGGCGGAGCTCACGCACTTGGGCAGCTCCTTCGTCTCGACGGGGTTGCCCGTGGAGGCCCAGCTGTAGCCGAGCCGGTCGTGGCGGCCGACGTCGTGGACGGTGACGCCGACCCGCTTGCCCTCGGCGCCCGGCAGATCGGAGGAGGTGATGACCCCGGAGACGACGGCCACCTTCCCGCCGGTCAGCAGACAGTCGACCTTCGCCTTCGCCTTGGCGCCCTCGCCGTTCAGGTAGTGGCTGAACTCGAAGGTGCCGGTGGCCTTCGTCGGGTCGGCGTTGTCCTTCGCCGCCAGATGCGCGTCGAAGGTGAAGGTGATGTCGTCCCCGGCCGAGCGGTACAGCTTGGCCGTGCCGGTGAGCGCGGCGGCCTCGCGCTGCCGCGGCGCGTCGTCGGAGGCGGTGGCGGTGGCGGCCGAGGCCGCTCCGGCGCTGAGCAGGAGTGCGCAGCCGAGCACAACGATCTTCGTACGGCGGTTCATCGTGGTCCTTTCCGCAGGTCAAGCCAGGTCGAGTGGACGGTCTCCACTTTCCCGGCGCCGCGCCCGCGCCACATCGCGCCCGGGACGGCACCTCGTCTCCGCCGCCCGGCGGGGAAGACCGACGGGACCTGCGCTGCCAGGAGGACCGGGACTACGACCGGGGTCGCGCAACGAATCTCCGCCGACCCGCTGGAGCACGCAACAAACCGCTCACCGGCGCGCAACGGCTCCTTCTTGTCCGCCCTGGTCGGCCGCCCGTACCGTCTACGTGGCCCTACATGGCCCCCAACCCCCTTCCGCCCGGTGAGGACCACGCATGCGCACCGCCCTGCTCCAGAGCTCCGGCCGCCCCGGCTCGACCGTCGAGAACCTCAAGGTCCTCGACGAGGCCGCGGGCCGCGCCGCCGCCGCGGGCGCCGGGCTGCTGGTCACGCCGGAGATGTTCCTCACCGGGTACGCGATCGGCGACGACATCGCCCGCCTCGCCGAGCCCGACGACGGCGACTGCGCGGACGCGATCGCCGAGATCGCGACACAGCACGGCCTGGCGATCGCCTACGGCTACCCCGAGCGGGACGGCGACGCCGTCTTCAACTCCGCCCAGCTGATCTCCGCCGACGGCACCCGGCTCGCCGGCTACCGCAAGACCCACCTCTTCGGCTGCTTCGAGCGCGACCACTTCACGCCGGGCGACCGGCAGGTCGTCCAGGCCGAGATCGACGGCCTCCGCGTCGGCATCCTGATCTGCTACGACGTCGAGTTCCCGGAGAACGTCCGCGCGCACGCCCTCGCCGGCACCGACCTGCTGGTCGTGCCGACCGCGCAGATGCACCCGTTCCAGTTCGTCGCCGAATCGATGATCCCGGTGCGCGCCTTCGAGAACCAGATGTACGTCGCGTACGTCAACCGGGTCGGCCGGGAAGGGGAGTTCGAGTTCGTCGGCCTCTCCACCCTCGCCGGCCCCGACGGGGTCGCCCGTACCCGCGCCGGCCGCGGCGCGGAACTCGTCCTCGCCGACGTCGACCCCGCCTTCCTCGCCGCCTCGCGCGAGGCGAACCCGTATCTGACCGACCGCCGCCCCGGCCTCTACGGGTCGCTCGTCTGAACCTCCCCCGCTTCCCCTCGCAGTCGCAGTCGCAAGGAGTCCGTACCCCATGACGTCCACGGTGCCCAACGCCGTCCAGCACGCCGACGAGCAGCAGCCGCCGATCACCATGTTCGGCCCGGACTTCCCGTACGCCTACGACGACTTCCTCGCCCACCCGGCGGGGCTCGGCCAGATACCCGCGACCGAGCACGGCACCGAGGTCGCCGTCATCGGCGGCGGCCTGTCCGGCATCGTGGCCGCGTACGAGCTGATGAAGATGGGCCTCAAGCCCGTCGTGTACGAGGCCGACGAGATCGGCGGCCGGCTGCGCACCGTCGGCTTCGACGGGGCCGGCACCGAGGGGCTCACGGCGGAGATGGGCGCGATGCGCTTCCCGCCGTCCTCCACGGCGCTCCAGCACTACATCGACCTCGTGGGCCTGAAGACCACCCCCTTCCCGAACCCGCTCGCCGAGGCCACCCCGTCGACCGTTGTCGACCTCAAGGGCGAGTCGCACTACGCCGAGACGGTCGAGGACCTCCCGCAGGTCTACCGGGACGTCGCCACGGCCTGGAACAAATGCCTCGAAGGGGGCGCCGACTTCACCGACATGAACCGCGCGATGCGGGAGCGGGACGTGCCGCGCATCCGCGAGATCTGGGCGCAGCTCGTCGAGAAGTTCGACAATCAGACGTTCTACGGCTTCCTCTGCGACTCGGAGGCCTTCAAGTCCTTCCGGCACCGCGAGATCTTCGGCCAGGTCGGCTTCGGCACCGGCGGCTGGGACACCGACTTCCCGAACTCCATCCTGGAGATCCTGCGGGTCGTCTACACCGAGGCCGACGACCACCACCGCGGCATCGTCGGCGGCTCCCAGCAGCTGCCGCTGCGCATGTGGGAGCGCGAGCCGGAGAAGATCGTCCACTGGCCCTACGGGACCGCGCTCGCCACGCTCCACGACAACGCCACGCCCCGCCCGGCCGTGACCCGGCTGCACCGCACCGCCGGCAACCGGATCACCGTGACGGACGCGAACGGCGACATCCGTACGTATCAGGCGGCGATCTTCACCGCGCAGTCCTGGATGCTGCTGTCGAAGATCGACTGCGACGACTCGCTCTTCCCGATCGACCACTGGACCGCGATCGAGCGCACCCACTACATGGAGTCCTCGAAGCTCTTCGTGCCCGTGGACCGGCCGTTCTGGCTCGACAAGGACGAGGAGACGGGCCGGGACGTCATGTCGATGACGCTCACCGACCGGATGACGCGCGGGACCTACCTGCTCGACGACGGTCCGGACAAGCCCGCCGTCATCTGCCTCTCCTACACCTGGTGCGACGACAGCCTGAAGTGGCTGCCGCTGTCCGCGAGCGAGCGGATGGAGGTCATGCTGAAGTCGCTCGGCGAGATCTACCCGAAGGTCGACATCCGGAAGCACATCATCGGCAACCCGGTGACCGTCTCCTGGGAGAACGAGCCTTACTTCATGGGCGCGTTCAAGGCCAACCTGCCGGGCCACTACCGCTACCAGCGCCGCCTGTTCACGCACTTCATGCAGGACCGGCTGCCCGAGGACAAGCGGGGCATCTTCCTCGCCGGCGACGACATCTCCTGGACGGCCGGCTGGGCCGAGGGCGCGGTCCAGACCGCGCTGAACGCGGTCTGGGGTGTCATGCAGCACTTCGGCGGGGCGACCGACGGCTCCAACCCCGGGCCGGGCGACGTCTACGACGAGATCGCGCCGGTCGAGCTGCCGGAGGACTAGATCCCGGCGGCCCGCGCCTTGTCGAACACCTCCGCGGCGACGTCCTTGAGTTCCTGGGCGTCGCGCGGAGTGGTCTGCAGGTCGAGGAGGACCTCGTCCACGCCGACCTCGGCGTACTCCGCGAGGTCCGTCACGATCTGGTCGGCGCTGCCCTGGAAGGGCTGGCGGTCGGCGCCGTCGTAGGCCTTGGCCGAGTACGCGGCGTTCACCCGTGGCACGCGCTCGATCGGCAGCGTGCGGCCGCGTTCGGCGGCGATGTCCTGGATCTGCTGCCACGCTGCGGCGTACCCCTGCACGTCCATGGCGACCGGGATCCAGCCGTCGCCGTGGTCCACCACCCGTGTCAGGGCCTTCCCGCCTCCCGCGGCCACAAGGATCGGGATCGGCCGCACGGGCTTGGGGCCCACCACGGCCGCGTCGATCTTCGTGATCCGGCCCTCGTACGACACCGGGTCCGGGCCCCACACCGCCCGGCAGACGTCGATCACCTCGTCCATCACCCGGCCGCGCTCCTCGATCGGCCGCACCGACGCCGCGGCGAACTCGTCGGTCGACCAGCCCGTGCCCAGACCGGCGACCACGCGGCCACCGCTCGCCGCGTCCAGCGTGGCCAGGGCCTTGGCCAGCTGGAACGGTCCGTGCAGCGGCGCGACCACGATGCCCGTGCCCAACCGGACCCGTTCGGTGACCGCCGCGGCCAGCGTGAGCGTGACCAGCGGATGGGCCATCCCGCGGTAGTAGTCCGGCCAGGGCAGCCCCGGGACGCCGTACAGGCCCTGGGTCGGGGACTCGGGGACCAGCAGCCGCTCGTAGACCCACAGGCTGTCGTAGCCGATCTGCTCGGCCGCGCGCGCCACGTCCGTCACGTCCTTGGCGAGGTCGTACTGCCGGAGCTGGGGAAGACCGAGTCCGAGACGGATGGCCATGACGGGATACTCCTTCACGATCGGCGGCCCCCACCGGCCAACGTACTGCGAGCCCGGGGAACTGCCACTCGAGGACCGGTCAGTCCGGCAGTGGCGTGAGAAGCATGCGTCCCGCGAACCCCACCGCCGCGTCCAGCCGCTCGGTGAACTCCCCGGCGAGGTCCGGCAGCCGGCGCAGTGCCCACAGCGCCCGCGCCGCCGACCAGGTGGCGTCCCGGGCCCGCTCCAGGCTCCAGGAGCCGAGCAGATGGGTGAGCGGGTCGGCGATCTGGAGCAGGTCGGGACCCGGCATCAGCTCTTCGCGGATGCGCTCCTCCAGCGAGACGAGGAGATCACCCACCCGGTCGAACTCGTCCTCCAGCTCGGCGGGTTCGCAGCCGAGGCTACGACAGGTGTCCACCACGGCGAGCGCCAGATCGTGGCCGATGTGCGCATTGATGCCCGCGAGCGCGAACTGCAGCGGTCGTACGCCGGGATGCCTGCGCATCTGGAACAGCGGCCGCCAGCACGCGGGCGGGCGCCCCTCCTGCTCGGCCCTGTCCACCGCCGCGAGATACCGCTCCGCGAACCGCACGTCCAGCGTGATCGCGGCCCGCGCGTCGGTGAACCGACCGCCGTCGATGTGCCGGTCGACGGTCTCCGTGACGGCGAGGTAGACGCGGTTGAAGATCGCGACTCCGTCTCGTTCGGGCAGGGCCGCTTCCAGGGCGCGCATACGGGAGATGACCGCGTCCACGGGCGTGGTGAATTGTTCGCATTGCGCCATGGGGGCAGAGTCCCAGCTTTAGGCTGACGACAGTGTCGGCGGGCCCGGCGCTTCCCCAGAACGGGGGAACGCGCTCGCTGTGGCGGAGGGGGAGCAGGACCGTGTCAGGCTTACGTGCCCAGCGACTGGCCGCACGCAGGTCCGAGCGCAGGAGGGCGGTCCGGCGCCATGCCATGGTCGTGGCGGCCTCGGTCGTGGTCGCCGTCGGCACGGTGACCGGCATGATGTCCGCGCTCGACGACAGAGGCCGTACCGACCAGGCCGGGCCATCCGAGGTGACCCGCTCGCCGAGCCTTGAGCCCCTGCCGCTCGTGCCCTCGCCCTCCCCGTCGGTCACGAAGTCCCCTTCGCCGACGTCGGCTTCACCGACGCCGAAGAAGAAGCCCGCCCCCCGGAGCCCCGCGCCCTCGCCGACCACGACCGAGAGGAAGCAGCAGCCCGCCGTGGTGTCCGCCCGCCTCTACCGCCACCCCGACTCCCAGGTCCTCGACTGGGTCCGCGACAACGCCGGCGACCCGCGCCACGCCGTCATCGCATCCCGGATCGCCGCCCAGCCGGCCGCGGTGTGGTTCGCCGACTTCACGCCCGACACCATCACCGCCCGGGTCCGCGCGGTCACTTCCGGCGGGTCCGCGCTGGGGCGGGTGCCGGTGGTCGTGCCGTACGCCATCCCAGGCCGTGACTGCGGCGGGTACTCCGAGGGCGGGGCGCCCGGCCTCGACGCCTACGACGCCTGGATCGACAGGTTCGCCGCGGGCTTGGGCTCCGGCGACGTCATCGTCATCCTGGAGCCCGACTCCGTCGCCCAGTCCGAGTGCCTCTCCGCCGGCGAACGCGCCGACCGCTTCGCCTCGTTGGCCCGCGCGGGCCGCACCTTCAAGGCGGCGAACCCCAGGGCGCGCGTCTACTACGACGCCGGGCACTCCGGCTGGAACGCGCCCGGCAAGCAGGCCGGGTGGCTGAAACAGGCGGGCGCCGCCTCGGCCGCGTCCTCCGACGGGATCTTCAGCAACGTCTCCAACTTCCACGCCACGACCGACGAGATCGCTTACGACCGACAGGTCCTCGACGCCCTCGACGGCCCCGCGAGCCTCGGTGCCGTCATCGACACCAGCCGCAACGGCGCCGGCGCTCCGGCCGACGGGGAGTGGTGCGATCCCGCCGGCCGCAGGCTGGGCCGGGCGCCGACGCTCAGCACCGGCGAGGCGCGGATCGACGCCTATCTGTGGGTGAAGCTGCCGGGGGAGTCGGACGGCTGCAAGGGCAGGCCGGGGACCTTCACGGCGTCGTACGCCTATGACTTGGCGCGCTGAGACCCCTCGCCGGTGTCGCTGTCCTCGTCGTAGGAGGACGTGCCCTCGTCGAGCAGCGGGTGCTGTGTCTTGAGGTGGGCGGGGGCGAACGCCCGCAGCGCGTGGTAGCCGGTGATGACCACCAGCGTGCCCAGCGCGATGCCGCTGAGCTGGAAGGTGTCGGTGAACTCCAGGGTCACGTTGCCGACGCCGATGATGATGCCCGCGGCGGCCGGCACCAGGTTCAGCGGATTGCGCAGATCCACCTCGGCGTTGATCCAGATCTGCGCGCCGAGCAGGCCGATCATGCCGTACAGGATGACGGTGATGCCGCCGAGGACGCCGCCGGGGATCGCGGCGACCACCGCGCCGAACTTGGGGCAGACTCCGAAGAGCAGCGCGAAGCCGGCGGCGGCCCAGTAGGCGGCGGTCGAATAGACGCGGGTCGCGGCCATCACGCCGATGTTCTCGGAGTACGTGGTGTTGGGCGGGCCGCCCACCGCGGTGGAGAGCACCGAGGCGGCGCCGTCCGCGGAGATCGCGGTGCCCAGCTTGTCGTCCAGGTTGTCGCCGGTCATCTCGCCGACCGCCTTGACGTGCCCGGCGTTCTCGGCGACCAGGGCGATCACGACGGGCAGTGCCACCAGGATCGCCGACCACTGGAAGGACGGGCCGTGCAGATCGGGCAGCCCGATCCAGTCGGCCTTGGCGACGCCGGACAGGTCGAGCCGCCAGTGGTCGGTGATCTTGCCGCTCGCGTCGGCCGAGTGGATCCTGCCGAAGATGTGGTCGAAGGCCCAGGAGATGCCGTAGCCGAAGACCAGGCCCAGGAAGATCGCGATCCGGGACCAGAAACCGCGCAGGCAGACCACCGCCAGACCGGTGAACAGCATTACCAGCAGCGCCGTCCACTGGTCCTGCGGCCAGTACGTCGAGGCCGTCACCGGGGCGAGGTTGAAGCCGATGAGCATGACCACCGCGCCGGTGACGATCGGCGGCATCGTGGCGTGGATGATCCGCGCACCGAAGCGCTGTACGGCGAGACCGATCAGGAACAGCACGGCACCGACGACGAGGACCGCGCCGGTGACGGTCGCGCTCGAACCGCCGTCGGCCCGGATGACCGCCGCGACGCCGACGAAGGAGAGGGAACACCCGAGGTAGCTGGGCACCCGGCCGCGGGTGGCGAGCAGGAAGATGACCGTCGCGATACCGGACATCATGATCGCCAGGTTGGGGTCGAGCCCCATCAGCACCGGCGCCACGAAGGACGCGCCGAACATGGCCACCACATGCTGGGCGCCGAGCCCGAAGGTGCGGGGCCAGGAGAGCCGTTCGTCGGGGCGGACCACCGCTCCGGGCGCCGGGGTGCGTCCGTCGCCGTGCAGTTTCCAGCGGACGCCGAGATCCATGGTGCGGTTTCGCTTTCGTCGTGCGTGCGGGTGACCGGACCATTGTCAGGGACGTCCGGGGCGGCGCCGACCGGGGTTGATCAGCGCCGACTCCTCTCGAACGGGGAGTTCAGGGGCGTGGGTCGGGAACCGCCGCGTCCGGGCGGCTGATCCTCGGGCGGTCGCGGTCCCCCGCGCGCAGCACGCGCGCGAACACGACCAGTCCGGAGGACAGCACGGTGACCAGGCAGAAGGACACCATCAGGCTGGTGGCCTGGGCGATCCCGCCGATCGCGCTCGGGGCGACCAGACCCGAGGTGTACGTGATCGTCGCGACGCCCGCGATGGCCAGCGAGGGGTTGCTGCCGCTGCGGCCCGCGGCCGCGAAGCACAGCGGCACGACCACCGCGATGCCCAGACCCAGCAGCGCGAACCCGGCCATCGCCAGGGCCGGACGGTCCGACACGACGATGAGCAGGCCGCCGAGCGTGGCGAGGACGCCGCCGGACCGGACCGTGCGCACGGCGCCGTAGCGGTCCACCACCTTGTCGCCTGCCAGCCGCGCCAGCGCCATGGTCAGCGTGAAGCCGGTCGTGCAGGCCGCCGCGAGACCGGCCGAGGTGTCCAGATGGTCCTGCAGATAGACCGCCGACCAGTCCAGGCTCGCGCCCTCCGCGAAGACCGCGCAGAACCCGACCGCGCCGATGAGCAGCGCCGACCGCGGCGGCAGCGCGAACCGGGGCGGCGGTTCCTCGTCCTCGGCGGGCTGCAGGTCGAGGACCCACCGGCAGGCCAGGATCCCGAGGAAGGTCAGGGTCGCCGCGGCGAGCGCGTGGTGCAGCCGGGCGTCCGAGCCCAGGTGGGCCGCGAGCGTGCCGGCCGCCGAGCCGATCAGGGCGCCCGCGCTCCACATGCCGTGCAGACCGGACATGATCGACCGCCCGAGGCGGTTCTCGACCTCGACGCCGAGCGCGTTCATCGCCACGTCCGCCATGCCCGCCGTGGCGCCGAAGGTGAACAGGGCCAGGCACAGGGTCAGCAGGTTGGGGGCGAGGGCGGGCAGGGTGAGCGCGAGCGTCCACAGGGCGATCAGTCCGCGCAGCGCGTTGCGGGCACCGAAGCGGTGGCTGATGCTGCCCGCCACCGGCATCGCGACGGAGGCGCCGAGCGCGGGGAAGGCGAGCGCCAGCCCCAACTGGCCCGCGCCGACGCCGGCATGGTCCTGGATCCATGGCACGCGCGTCGCGAACGAGCCGGTGACGGCGCCGTGCACGGCGAAGACGGACGCCACGGCATACCGGGCCCGCCTCACCTCGCGCAGGTCGTAGACCACTTCGCTCATCGTCCGGCCCCTCCCGGTGCTCGCTTCGTACCGTGCGACGCCGTAAACTATCAGGAACCCTGCCTGATAGATAGAGAATTTACGGGCCACGGCCGCCCACCCGCACCTCGCCGATCTGGAAGGATCCCGGCATGCCCGCATCACCGAGCACCGCCCGGGCCATCAACGACCGGCTCGCCCTACGACTGCTCCAGCAGGACGGCCCGTTGACGGCAGGGCAGTTGAAGCAGCTGACCGGACTGTCCCGGCCGACCGTCGCCGACCTCGTCGAGCGCCTCACCGACGCCGGCCTGATCGCGGTGGTCGGCGAGGCCGGGGAACAGCGGCGCGGGCCGAACGCCAAGCTGTACGGCATCGTCGCCGACCGCGCCCACCTGGCGGCGCTGGACGTGCGCACCGAGGGCGTCTCCGTCGTCGTCTCCGACCTGGTCGGGGCCGTGCTCGCCGAGGCGTCGGTGCCGATCGGCGGCGACATGGGGACCGGGCCCGCGGTGGAGCAGGCGGTGGCGCTGGTGGAGCGGGTCGCCAAGGAGGCCGGCGCGGACCGGCTCCATACGGTGGGGATCGGCGCCCCGGGCCTGATCGACCCGGCGACCGGGGAGCTGCGCGACTCCACCGGCCTGCCCGCATGGCACCGCCGCCTGGTGGCGGCCCTCCAGGAACGGCTCCCCGAAGCGCGCATCAGCGTCGAGAACGAGACCAACCTCGCCGCCCTCGCGGAACAGCGCGACGGAGCGGCCCGGGACCGGGACACCTTCGTCCTGCTGTGGCTCGGTCACGGCACCGGCGCGGCCGTGGTCCTCGACGGTGCGCTGCGCCGCGGCGCCTCCGGCGGCACCGGCGAGATCGGGTTCCTGCCGGTACCGGGGACGCCGGGGCCACCGTCGGCGGTGGACTGCGAAGGCGGCTTCCACTCACTGGCGGGGTCGGCGGCGATCGTGGAGCTGGCGGGGGAGCACGGGGTGAGCGTCGAGGGGGCATCCGTGCATGAGCCCGCGGCGGCGGGAGTGGTGAGGGAAGCGGTGGCGCCGGCCGGCGGGCACGAGGCCGGCCGTTCGGACCGCTTCCTCGACGCCCTGGCCGAGCGCCTCGCCCTGGGTGTCGCCTCCGTCGTCGCGATCCTCGACCCCGGCTGTGTGGTCCTCGGCGGGGAGGTCGGACAGGCCGGAGGAGAGCTGCTCGCCGGGCGGGTGGAGGAGCGGGTCCGGAGGATGACGCCCCTGGCCACGGTGGTGCGACCCAGCAGCCTGGGCGGCGGCGCGGTCCTGCGCGGAGCGCTGCTCACCGCGCGGGAGGCCGCCCAGGACGACCTGTTCGCACCGCCGGACCGCTGATCTGCGCGGCCGTACGGCACCCGTGCCGGGACCGGCGATGGCCTCCGCGGGAGGCCGCCCAGGACCCTGTTCGCACCGCCGGACCGCTGACCTGCTCGGCCGTACGTCCCCAGCTCCGGACCGCCCGATCGGGGGCCCAGCCCCGCCCCGGAACGGCCATCAGGCCCCCGCCGCCCCGGGCCCACTCCCGCCGGGCCCGAGGCCCTCCCCGGCGGCGTCGTCACGACGTACCGCCGCATCCGACCCCCACCCGGCAGTTGCCCGGGTCAGGAGCCCGTCGGCCCAAGGGCCGCCCTCAGGACCCCTGCCCGCTCCCGAACCGCCGCCCCAGATACTCCTCGAACGTCCCCTTCCCCACCGCATGGTCGGGCGCCAGATGGCCGCCCGAGCGGAACCCCTCATACCCCTTGCCCCGCAGCGGCAAGCTCACCACGGCCCGCTTCCGGCCAGTCGCCTGCAGATACGCGCGGGCCAGCGAGTCGAAGGTCCGCACCTCGGGGCCCGCCATGTCCTCGACCCGGCCGGCGGGGGCGGCAACGGCCAGCTCGGCGAGGCGGTCCGCGACCTCCGCCACCTCGATGGGCTGGTCCTTCACACGGGCCGGCAGCAGCATGACGGGCAGCTTGGACAGCATGCCGAGCACCCTCACCAGCAGGTCGTGGAACTGGGTCGCGCGCAGCACGGTCCAGTCGAGCCCCGACTCCTCGATCAACTTCTCCACGGCGAGCTTGGACCTGTAGTAGCCGTACGGCACCCGGTCGACGCCCACGATCGAGATGTAGACCAGATGCCCCACCCCGGCCCTGCGCGCCGCCGCGATCAGATGCGCCGCCGCCTTCTCGTCGCCGCCCCCCGGCGAGCTCGCGCAGTGCACGACCGTGTCCACGCCCTCCATGGCCACGTCCAGGCCGGGGCCGCCCTTGCGGAGATCGACGGCGTACGGCTGGGCACGCCTGCTGAGGACCCGTACCTCGTGCCCGTCCGCGCGCAGCCGTTCGCTGACGAGCCGGCCGAGTGTTCCGGTACCGCCGGTCACCAGGATCGTGGTCATGCTGTTGGTCCCTTCGGACGCCGGGCATCCCCGGGTGGAACGCCCTTCGTCAGTTGGGACCGAGTACCCCATCCGGAATGTGACAGCATGCGGCCGCGCTCTGCGGCGAAACTGCTACGCCCGCGCCAGCTGACGGCGTACGAAGTCCAGCTTGTCCGGGTTCACCATGGCCCACGCGTGGGCGACCAGCCCGTCCCGCACCTCGAAGGCCACCACCGAGAGCAGCGTGTCGCCCTCCCACGCGGCCAGCGCGGTGGAGCCGTTGATCTCGACCGCCGTGAACTCCACGCCCGCCAGGAACGTCCGCGTCGCACCCGCCAGGAAGCGGAACACCTTGTCCCGGCCCTCGATCGGCCGCCTGGCCGCCGAGACCTTGCCGCCGCCGTCGCTGGACCAGACGACGTCGGCCGCCAGCAGCTTCTCCAGCCCGCCGAGGTCGCCGTCGCGGGCCGCCGTGAGGAACGACCTGACCAACTCGTCCTGCCGCTCGGGAGTCGACTCGAACCGCGACCGCTGCTCACCCACCCGCTGCACCGCCCGCCGGTACAGCTGCCGGCAGTTGGCCTCGGTCAGCTCCAGCGCCTCGGCGATCTCCCGGTGGCCGTACGCGAACGCCTCGCGCAGCACGTACACGGCCCGCTCGGTCGGTGTGAGCCGCTCCAGCAGCACCAGCATCGCCATGGACACGGCGTCCCGCTGCTCGGCGGACTCCAGAGGCCCGAGCGTGCCGTCCGAGGTGACCACCGGCTCCGGCAGCCAGGGCCCGACGTACTGCTCGCGCCGGGCCCTCGCCGAGGTCAGCCGGGTGAGACAGAGGTTCGTGACGACCTTGGCGAGCCAGGCTCCCGGATACTCGATCGCCTCGCGGTCGGCACCGCTGAAGCGCAGATACGCGTCCTGGACGGTGTCCTCGGCCTCGTCGGCGGAGCCCAGGATGCGATAGGCCAGGCCGAACAGCCGGGGACGGTGGGTCTCGAACTCGTCGGCGATGGCGGTCGTCATGCCCCTCACCCTGCCAGAGCCGCCGCCGGCGGCGGTCGTTGGGAGACCCGGCGGCGGGCAAGGGCCGTCGTCACCGCCGCCGGGCCGTCTGCGCGGGGCTCAGCAGGCTCCGAGGTCCTGCCACACACCCCAGTCACCGGTGGTGCCGGGCTCCTCGCCCTTGGTCCACCACTTGGCCTTCCACGAGTGCCCCTTGTGGGCCACCGTGCTGCCCCCGCCGTATTCCGTCGTGGCATTCCAGACGGGGCCCGTGCACTCTCCACCGGAAGAGGTCGGAGTGGGGGACGGGGTTCCCGACCCCGGCTCCACGACGGTCGTCCCGCGTGCCAGGTCCCCGGCCAGCGCGTATGTCTTCCCGCCGAACGTCACCGTCCAGTTCGACGGTGTCGACACGGGCAGGTAGTACACGAAGTCCAGCTCCGCCGACGCCCCCGGTGCCAGCGTCTGCCAGCTCGGCAGCTTCAGCGAGACCCGGTGATGGTCGCCCTTGAGTCCGCCGACGTTGCTCCCCGTGTGGTCGCTGCGGATCACCGAAGTCCCCCAGCCCGACTGGTCCTTGGCGTTCGCGGGCGCCGAGGTGCCGTAGTCGAACTGGAACTCCGTACCGCCGGGCAGCGGCGCCGTCGAGTTGTTGGTGATCCTCAGCTTGGGGCTGATGGGGTAGTTGGAGTCGCCGAGTGGGAACTGCCCGAAGTCGACGTCGATGTCCAGCGCCTCGGCCGGGAGGTCGATCGTCGACCGCTCGGCGCCGTAAGGGGAGGCCGACTTGAACTTCTCGTACATCGCGGAGGTCAGGGTCGACCCCGGCTCGTACTGGCCCTTGCCCGCGTTCCAGCCGTAGTCACCGGCCAGCTCCCACACCATCGTGCCGCCGATGCCCCGGTCGACGACGTAGTCGGCCTTGGCGTTCACCGACTGCTCGTCCTCGGTGGACAGGAACACCTTCTTCTCGGCGTTCCACAGCCAGGGCGCGACCAGCGTGGAGTCGTACTTGCGGGCGTACGTGCCGGTCAGCCGGGTGTCGGCCGGGAAGCCGTACTTGGTGACGTAGTCCCCGACGACCCCCTTCTCCAGGTTCTTGGCGTGCCACATGGGGTTCGAACCCGCCGGTGACTCCTTGCCGTCGGTGTCGAGGTCGTGCCAGAGGTTGTCGATCCCGACGGCCCCGTCCCCGCACTTGGTCAGTCCGGAGCCCGCGGGACAGGACGTCGAGGGCGCCTTGCCCCACAGTCCGTCCGTGCCGCCCGTGACGTTCCTGAACCCCCTGGTGTAGTAGGGGAGTCCGATGTTGATCCGGCCCGCGGGCATCGAACCGCGGAAGTAGTGGTACGCCCAGTCGGTGTTCAGATAGCCGATTCCGCCGTACTGGGACGTGGAATACACGCCCGCCGCCGCGAGTTCGGCGTCCTTTCCGTCGTCGAAGAGTGAGGCATTCGGGCCGACGTACTCGTTCCAGGCGCCGTGCAGGTCGTACGACATGATGTTGACGTAGTCCAGGTACTTCTGGACCTGGAACGTCTCCATGCCGCGCAGCAGATATCCGGAGGAGGGCGCCGCGACGGAGAGCAGGTAGTGCCTGCCGTCCGCCGCGCCCGCGCGGTCGAGCCTCTCGCGGAGCGTCCTCATCAAGGCCGCGTAGCCCTTGACGAGGCCGGACCGGCGGGCGTTGGACACGGACCAGTCGAACGGGTGGCCCGCGTCCTTCATGGACGTCGGGTACTCGTAGTCGATGTCGACGCCGTTGAATCCGTACTTCCTGATGAACCCGACCGCCGAATCCGCGAACGTGTCGATACCGGCCTGATTGACCGAGCCGTCGGCGTTCGTGGCCATCGAGTAGAAGCCACCCGAGTTCACTCGCGTGCCACTGTCGTCGAAATAGCCCCCGGTCTCGGCCCAACCACCCACCGAAATCAGCGTCTTGACGTCCGGGTGCTGCTTCTTGAATTTGTTCAGCAGATTGAAGTGGCCCTTGTAGGAGAACGCCGGATCCATGTCCGCGCCGCTCACACCGGGCCAGGTCATGCCCGTCGCCGGGTTGTTCGCGCTGTCCGTGCCGACGGAGATCTTGTTGCTGCCGTCGATGTGAGCGAAGGCGTAATTGAGGTGGGTGACCTTGTCCCACGGGATGTCGGGGGCGAGATAGGCGGGCGTGCCGTCCTTGCCGGTGCGCCAGCCGGTGAAGTAGCCGATCACCCGGCGCTGGTGGTCGGCGCCCATCTTCTCCCGGCCGGCCGAGTCGTAGACCGAGCAGTACGGCACGTCGACGGCGGGGGTCCGGTAGAGGCCGTCGGGGCGGCAGGAGTCGTTGTCGGCGGCGTGCGAGACGGTCGCCGGGAGTCCGGCCAGAACCAGGCCGGCGACCGTACCGAGGGCGGCGAGCAGGGCCGGTCTCACCCGGTTGCGTGAAAGGGACAGCAAGTCGGTTCCTCTCCACGGAAGTTGGGCAGACCCTAAAGAGGACTAGACCAGTCAGTCAATAGGTATGGACCAATAGGTGATCGGTCCATGAGGACGGCTGAATCCCGGCGCGGCCTCCGGGCGGAGAAGTCCAGCCAAGCGGCCTGTGAGCCACCCCACAGAGTTCGCCCGTATGGACGCCGATCAGGCGTGGCACACTGGCTCTGTACCAGTAGCAGCGCACTCCGGGGTCGGTGAAAGTCCGAACCGGCGGTTACAGTCCGCGACCCGGTCGCCTCCAGCGGCCGGTTGACCAGGTGAAATTCCTGGACCGACGGTTAAAGTCCGGATGGGAGGCAGTGCGCGGCGGGCGGGCATTCGTGCGCGCCGCCGTACCGGTTCGTCCATGAGGCGAGCCCTGTCCGGCGTCGCCCTCGGTGTCTCTGCTCGTACATTCTGTCGTCATCGACAGCCCCGGAGTCCGTGCCCCGATGTGGCAGGAGGACCCGGGAAGTGTTCACCGGAATCGTCGAAGAGCTGGGCCAGGTCACGGCCGTCGAGACCCTCGACGACGCCTGTCGCTTCCGACTGCGTGGCCCCGTCGTCACCGAAGGCGCGAAGCACGGCGACTCCATCGCCGTGAACGGCGTCTGCCTCACGGTCGTCGACCACGAGGGCGACGAGTTCACCGCCGACGTCATGGCCGAGACCCTCAACCGCTCCAGCCTGGGTGCCCTCACCGTCGGTTCCCGCGTCAACCTCGAACGCCCCACCGCCGTGGGCTCCCGCCTCGGCGGCCACATCGTGCAGGGCCACGTCGACGGCACCGGCGAGGTGCTGGACCGCAAGCCCTCCGAGCACTGGGAGATCGTGAAGATCTCGCTCCCCGCCGACCTCTCCCGGTACGTCGTCGAGAAGGGCTCCATCACCGTCGACGGCATCAGCCTCACCGTCGTCGACGCCGGACCCGACCACTTCACCGTCAGCCTCATCCCCACCACCCTCGACCTGACCACGCTCGGCCTCAAGCAGCCCGGCGACCCGGTCAACCTCGAGGTCGACGTCATCGCCAAGTACGTCGAGCGGATGCTGGGCCACCGGGTCTCCTCCGACCGGGTCTCCTCCGAAGGGGCGACGGCCAAGTGAACTCGCTGAACTCCGAGGCCTTCACCCTCTTCGGCCAGCACATCCTCTGGTCCGACATGGTCGGCAACCTCTTCGGCCTGGCCGCCCTCGCCCTCGGCTGGCGGCGCTCCATCTGGACCTGGCCCGTGCAGTTCCTGGCCGGCCTGATCCTCTTCGGCGCCTTCTACGGCCACCTCACCGGCAGCGCCGGCAAGCAGGCCGTCGTCATGCTCGTCGCCCTGTTCGGCTGGTGGCAGTGGCAGCGCGGCAAGGGACAGGGCGAGGACGGCCACATCGCCGTCCGGTTCGCCACCTGGCGCGAGCGCGGGGCGATGGCCGCCGCGGCCGCGGCCGGCACCGTCGCGGTGGCCCTCCTCTTCAAGGCGTACCCGACCCTGTCCTGGGACCCCTGGCCCGACGCCTACATCTTCGTCGGCACCATCGTCGCCATGTACGCGCAGGCGCGCGGCATGGTCGAGTTCTGGTTCGCCTGGCTGCTCGTCGACCTGGTCGGCGTGCCCCTGAACTTCGCCAACGGCTACGCCTTCTCCGGCTTCGTCTACGTCATCTACGGCGCACTCGTCCTGTGGGGCATGCGCGACTGGTGGCTGCGCTCCCGCAAGGATGCGCGGCCCGTCCTGGAAGGAGCGCCAGCATGACCACGGCACCGATCCTGTACCGCACCGAGGACATCGAGGACCTCACGCTCGACCCCGTCGAGCAGGCCATCGCCGACATCGCGGCGGGCCGCCCGGTCGTGGTCGTCGACGACGAGGACCGTGAGAACGAGGGCGACCTCGTCATCGCCGCCGAGCACGCGACCCCCGAGATCGTCGCCTTCATGATGAGCGAGTGCCGCGGCCTGATCTGCGCCCCCATGGAGCCGGACGAGCTGGACCGGCTGGAGCTCCCGCAGATGGTCCAGGACAACACCGAGTCGATGAAGACCGCGTTCACCGTCTCCGTGGACGCCTCGGCCGCGCACGGCGTGACCACCGGCATCTCGGCCCCCGACCGCTCGACCACGCTCCAGCTCCTCGCGAGCGGCAAGGCGGAGCCGTCGGACCTCGTCCGCCCCGGCCACATCTTCCCGCTGCGCGCCAGGCCCGGCGGCGTCCTCGTCCGTAACGGCCACACCGAGGCCGCCGTCGACCTCGCCCGGCTCGCGGGCCTGCGCCCCGTCGGCGCCATCGTCGAGATCGCCGGCGAGGACGGCGAGATGCTGCGCCTTCCCGAGCTGGTCCCGTTCGCCCGCAAGCACGGCCTGACGATCATCTCCATCGAGGACCTCATCGCCCACCTGCGCGGCGCCCAGCTGCCGAAGCCGGCCGAGCAGGAGCCGCCCCGGGCCGAGCAGCGGCCGGTCCGCTCCGAGCGACCGGCCCCGGCCGAGCCCACCGTCCGGCGCGAGGCCGAGGTCCACCTGCCCACCGCCCACGGCACCTTCACGGCGTACGGCTACCGCTCCACCGTCGACGGCGTCGAGCACGTCGCCCTCGTCCACGGCGAGATCGGCGACGGCGAGGACGTCGTCGTCCGCGTCCACTCCGAATGCCTCACCGGCGACGTCTTCCACTCGCTGCGCTGCGACTGCGGGCCCCAGCTGGAAGCGGCCCTGGAGCGCATCCAGGCCGAGGGCCGGGGCATCGTCGTCTACCTGCGCGGCCACGAGGGCAGGGGCATCGGCCTGATGTCCAAGCTGCGCGCCTACGAACTCCAGGAGCGCGGCCGCGACACCCTCGACGCCAACCTCGAACTCGGCCTGCCCGCCGACGCCCGCGACTACGGCGCCGGCGCGCAGATCCTGGTTGACCTCGGTGTGCGCAGCGTGCGCCTGCTGACCAACAACCCCGACAAGTCCGACGCGCTCCTCGGCCACGGCCTCAAGGTCACCGAGCGGGAGCCGATGCCCGTACAGGCGGGCGAGCACAACCTGACGTACCTGCGCACCAAGCGCGACCGGATGGGACACGACCTGCCCTGGCTGGACCCGGCACCCGTGGCCCCCCTGACCACCTGCACCAACCAGTAAGAGCACACCGAGGAGACTTAAGAACGTGAGCGGCAAGGGCGCACCCGAACTGTCCGTACGCAATGTGGGCGACCTGCGGGTCGCGGTCATCGCGGCGCAGTGGCACGAGAAGGTGATGGACGGTCTGGTGGACGGCGCCCTGCGCGCCCTGCACGACCTGGGCATCGACGAGCCGACCCTGCTGAGGGTCCCCGGCAGCTGGGAACTCCCGGTGGTCGCCAAGGTCCTCGCGGGCCGCGGCTACGACGCGATCGTCGCCCTCGGCGTCGTCATCCGCGGCGGCACCCCCCACTTCGAGTACGTGTGCCAGGGCGTCACCCAGGGCCTGACGCAGGTGTCCGTCGAGACCGGCGTCCCGGTCGGCTTCGGCGTGCTGACCTGCGACACCGAGGAACAGGCCCTGGACCGAGCGGGCATCGAGGGGTCCAACGAGGACAAGGGACACGAGGCGGTGACGGCGGCCGTGGCGACGGCGGCGACCCTGCGTTCAGTATCTGAACCCTGGCGCTGACGAAAGGCACATGTGGCATAGGCTGAGCGTCACCATGTCCAATAAGACGTTCGAGGAGCTCTTCACCGAGCTCCAACACAAGGCAGCCCACGGCGACCCCGCCACTTCCCGCACCGCCGAGCTGGTCGGCAAGGGCGTCCATGCCATCGGCAAGAAGGTCGTCGAGGAGGCCGCCGAAGTCTGGATGGCCGCCGAGTACGAGGGCAAGGAAGCGGCCGCCGAGGAGATCTCGCAGCTGCTGTACCACGTCCAGGTGATGATGGTCGCCCGCGGCATCTCCCTGGACGACGTCTACGCCCACCTCTGAGCACCACCACCCCCGCACACCGTAAGAGCGAACGAAGGAAGCCGACCTCATGCTGCGCATCGCCGTCCCCAACAAGGGTTCCCTGTCCGGCCCTGCGGCGGAGATGCTGCATGAGGCCGGCTACCAGCAGCGCCGCGAGTCCAAGGAACTGCGGATCGTCGACCCGGTGAACGAGGTCGAGTTCTTCTACCTGCGCCCGCGCGAC
Organism: Streptomyces sp. NPDC055013; assembly: GCF_053608645.1. Classification (NCBI taxonomy): domain Bacteria; kingdom Bacillati; phylum Actinomycetota; class Actinomycetes; order Kitasatosporales; family Streptomycetaceae; genus Streptomyces; species Streptomyces sp. NPDC055013. The sequence goes on along the minus strand of NZ_JBSGVW010000042.1, from coordinate 22,538 downwards.
ATCGCGATCTACGTGTCCTCCGGCAAGCTCGACATCGGCATCACCGGCCGCGACCTGCTGATCGACTCCGACGCGGACGCCGAGGAGATCCTGCCGCTCGGCTTCGCCCGCTCCACCTTCCGCTTCGCCGCCAAGCGGGGCACGGCGCACGGCATCGAGGACCTCAAGGGCAAGACGGTCGCCACCTCCTACGAGGGCATCGTCGCCGGTCACCTGGCCGAGCAGGGCATCGACGCCTCCGTCGTCCACCTCGACGGCGCCGTCGAGACCGCCATCGAACTCGGTGTCGCCGAGGTCATCGCCGACGTCGTCGAGACCGGCACCTCCCTGCGCAACGCGGGTCTGGAGGTCTTCGGCGAGCCCATCATGAAGTCCGAGGCCGTCGTCATCCGCCGCACCGGCGCGGACGCCGAGGAGTCCAAGGTGCAGCAGTTCCTGCGCCGCCTGCAGGGCGTCCTGGTCGCGCGGACGTACGTGATGATGGACTACGACTGCCGCGTCGAGCAGCTCGAGAAGGCCGTCGCCCTCACGCCGGGTCTGGAGTCCCCGACCGTGTCTCCGCTGCACAACGAGGGCTGGGTCGCCGTCCGGGCGATGGTCCCGGCCAAGGAGGCCCAGCGGATCATGGACGACCTGTACGACATCGGGGCGCGGGCCATCCTGACCACGGCCATCCACGCCTGCCGCCTCTGAGCCGAGGGGCCGTACACCGATGTCTTCCGAACTGCCCACCCTGCCCGTCACGTTCCGGCCGGGTCGCACCAGGGCCGTCCTGCTCACCGCCGGCACCGCGATCTTCGTCGTCATCACGGCGGTCGCGCTGCTGCTGGAGAAGCTCGGCCCGGGGGAGCGGCTCAGCTTCATCTTCACCGGCGCGCTGATGTTCGGCGTGCTGGCCATGCTGGCGCGCGTGAAGGTCGTCGCCGACGAGTCCGGCGTCACCGTGGTGAACATCGCCACCAGGCGCCGTCTGGAGTGGGCCGAGATCGTTCAGGTGAACCTGCGCCCCGGCGACCCCTGGGTGTTCCTCAACCTCAGCGACGGCACCAGCCTGCCCGTACTCGGCATCCAGCCGGGCATCGCCAAGCAGCGCGCCATCGCCGACGCCCGCACCCTGCGGGCGCTCGCCGAGGCCCGCTCCGTCAGGGATCCCGAGGAGCATCAGGGCTGAGACAGGTCCCAAGGGCTGACTCGGGGGCATTCACCCTGCCGTAAATCGCGATGTCTTGATTAATCTGTTGGCGGAGGCGTTTCTGTGACGCCTCCGCCTTTGATGGTCCAACCGGCCTTCAGAGGTCCCCTGCTACCCGAGGAGTGATTCCCTCCAGCGATGGACGGATCGTCCTGTAGTACCTGCGCCGCCCCCTCCCGACATACCGGGGCGGCGGCATCATGAGCGTCCCCTTGCTGCTTCTCGCAGCCGCGTTCCTCCTGATTCTCGCCAACGGCTTCTTCGTGGCCGCCGAGTTCGGCCTGGTCACGGTCGAGGCGACGGACGCCGAGAAGGCCGCCGCGGAAGGCGACCGACGGGCCCACCGGGTTGTCGAGTCGCTCAAGGAACTGTCCTTCCAGCTCTCCGGCACCCAGCTCGGCATCACCATCACCTCCCTGGTCGTCGGCATGCTCGCCGAACCGGCGCTCGCTCAGCTGCTGGGCGGCCCCTTCACCGCGATCGGCATCCCCGAGGGTGCGGTGTCCGGTGTGGCCGTGGTCGTCGGCATGCTGCTGGCCTCGGCCGTGCAGATGGTGATCGGCGAGCTCGTGCCGAAGAACTGGGCGGTGTCCCGGCCGATGCAGGTCGCGCGCTTCGTCGCCGGCCCGCAGCACGCCTTCGCCCGGCTGTTCCGCCCGGTGATCGCCGGCCTGAACTCCGTCGCCAACCGTCTCGTCCGCGCGCTGGGCATCGAGCCCGCCGAGGAGCTGGCCTCCGCCCGTACGCCGGGGGAGCTGGTCTCCCTGGCCCGGCACTCCGCCCAGGCCGGCGCCCTGGAACAGGACACCGCCGACCTCTTCGTACGGACCCTGTCGCTCGCCGAACTCACCGCGCAGCACGTCATGACCCCGCGCGTGAAGGTCAGCGCACTGCACTCGTCGGCGACCGCCGAGGACGTGGTGAACCTGACCCGAGCCACCGGTCTGTCGCGCTTCCCGGTCTACCGGGAGAAGATCGACGAGATCGTCGGGATGGTCCATCTGAAGGACGCGCTGGCGATCCGTTCGAGTGATCGTCTGCGCACCCCGGTCGGCCGCATCGCCCGCCCGGCGCTACTGGTCCCCGAGACCCTCCCGGTCCAGCCCCTCCTCGCCCAGCTGCGCAGCGAGCAGCCCATCGCGGTCGTCGTCGACGAGTACGGCGGCACGGCCGGGGTGGTCACCCTCGAGGACATCGTCGAGGAGATCGTCGGCGAGGTCCGGGATGAGCACGACGGCCAGGACCTGCCGGAACTCGCCGCCGCCCCGCCGGAGGACGGCCGCCCCGCCTGGGACGCCGACGGCAGCTGCCGCGTCGACATCCTCCTGCGCATAGGACTCGACGTGCCCGAGGGGCCGTACGAGACCGTCGCCGGACTGGTCGCCGACCTGCTCGGGCGGATCCCGGCCGTCGGCGACAAGGCGGAACTGCCGGGCTGGCGGCTTTCGGTGCGCCGGGTCGGCCACTACCGCGCCGAGCGCGTCCGGCTGGTCCGGACCGGTGCCGTGGTGGAGGTCGCCCGATGAGCGTGCTCCAACTCCTCTTCGCCGCGCTGCTCGTGCTCGCCAACGGATTCTTCGTCGGCGCCGAGTTCGCCCTCGTCTCGGTCCGCCGCAGCCAGATCGAACCGCTGGGCACGGCACGGGCCCGTCAGGTGCTGTACGGCCTGGAGCGGCTGCCGCAGATGATGGCGGCGGCGCAGTTCGGCATCACCGTCTGCTCACTGACGCTGGGCGCCGTCGCCGAGCCGACGGTGGCGCACCTGCTGACGCCGGTGTTCGAATGGATCCATCTGCCGCACGGCCTGATCCATCCGCTCACCTATGTCATCGCGCTCGCCGCGGTGGTCTTCTTCCACCTGGTCATCGGCGAGATGCTGCCGAAGAACCTGGCGATGGCGGCGCCGGAGAAGGTCGCGCTGTGGCTCAGCCCCGGCCTGGTGTGGTTCGCCCGCTTCTGCAAGCCGATCACCGTGGCTCTCGGCGCCGTGTCGCATGCCATCCTGCGGCTCTTCCGCGTCGATCCGAAGGACGAGGTCGAGGCGGTGTTCACGAGCGAGCAGCTCAACCGGCTCGTCGAGGACTCCGGCCAGGCGGGCCTGCTCGACCCCGAGGAGCAGGAACGTTTGGAGGACGCCCTGGAGCTGGGCTCCCGCCCGGTGACGGACGTCCTGCTCAAGCGTGAGTCCCTGGTCACCGTCAGCCCGTCGGTCACCCCGGGCCAGATCGTCGCGCTCACCGCCCGCACCGGGTACTCCCGCTTCCCGGTCGCGGCGGAGAACGGCGCCTTCATGGGCTACCTGCACGTGAAGGACGTACTCGACCTGGAGGAGTCGCAGCGCGCGGTGCCGCAGCAGGTGTGGCACCCGATGACGACACTGCGCTCCGAACTGCCCCTGGACGACGCCCTCACGGTCATGCGCCGCGCCGCGACCCACCTCGCCCAGGTGGCCGACGCGTCCGGCAAGGTGCTGGGGCTCGTCGCCCTGGAGGACGTACTGGAACTCCTGGTCGGCGAGGTACGGGACCCTGCGCACCGGGAGCTGCCGGAGGTGCGGGTGACTGCGCCGAGGGTGAACACCGGGGAGCCGGAAGAGGCAATGGCCGGCTGATCGCGCACCGGCTCGCGGGATCCGTCACATCGCCGACGGATCCTGCGGGCCCCTTCCCGACAGCACCTCGCCGTACGCCTGCATCAGATCCGGCAGCCGCAGCGTCGACAGGTCGTCCCTCGTCAACGCCCCCGGATAGGTCGACAACCGCAGATCCCGGTACGCACAGCTCTTCTCGTACAGCGTCCGCAGGAACCGTCCGTTGCCCAGCTCGTCGATCCATCCCTGATCGACCACGTGCCCGGCGATGGACCGCAGCTCGTCCAGTGCCTCCTCGTCCCACACGTCCCCGTTCTCCGCGGCCAGCACCTCGCCGATCGAGGTCAGTTCGAGGGGACGGTACGAGGGGAAGTCGACGCGGGACGTGAAGCGCGAGGACAGACCGGGGTTCGCGGCCAGCAGCCGGTCCATGCCCTCGGGATAGCCGGCGAGGATCACCACCAGGTGGTCCCGGTTGTCCTCGGCCCGCTTCAGCAGCACCTGCAGGGCCTCGTCGCCGTACGCGTCGCCCTTGCCGTAGCCGGAGTTGGACAGGGAGTAGGCCTCGTCGACGAAGAGGACCCCGCCGAGCGCGGAGTCGATGAGTTCATTGGCCTTCACGGCGGTCTGGCCCAGATACTCGCCGACCAGATCGGCGCGCTGGGCCTCCACTAGATGGTCGCCGCCGAGGAGCCCGAGGGCGTAGAAGACGCGGCCCAGAATCCGGGCGACCGTGGTCTTGCCGGTGCCGGAGGGGCCGGAGAAGACGAAGTGCCGTTTGGGCGGCTGCACCGGCAGCCCCTGCCCGGTGCGCAGCCGGGCCATGTTCAACTGGGCGGACAGCGCCTTGACCTGGCGTTTGACGGGCTCCAGCCCGACCATGCGCTCGAGCTCGGCGAGCGCCTCCTCGAGTAACTGGGGGTCGGTGGGACCGGCGGGCAGCTGCTGCGCCGGTACGGACGTCTTCTCGCGCACCGCCGGGTCGGCCACCGACGGCAGCGGACCGGTGGGCGGCAGATCGGGGTCCGACAGCTTCAGGTCCCGTCCCTCGATGCCGAAGAGCGGGTCGAGTCCGTCGCCCAGGTCCTGCCCGATCCCGGTGAGGGTGATCGCCGCGAGATCGGCCGGGTCGTCGAATCCGTCGCCCTCGGCGATGGCCGCGAGCCGGGCCGAGGTGTCCATGAAGGCGGGGTCGACGCGGTGTACGGCACGGTAGAGCGGGAGGGCCGCGGCGGACCGGCCCGTGCCCTCGTGCGCCCGGGCCAGCCAGTACCGCAGTTCCTTGCGCTGCGGCTGCTCGCTGCGGCACCGCATCAGCGCGGCCGACAGCAGCGGCTCGGCCTGCCCGTACATCTCCAGCCGGACCCGCGCCATGCCGCCGAACAGGCCCGCCTCGATGCCGAGCATCGTGTCGTCGAGCAGTGGGTCGGTGTGCCGGACCAGCTGGTCCCAGTCCTTGACCAGATAGGCGCGGCAGGCGTGCAGGAAGCGGACCTGGTGATCGGTGTCCACGGGCGGGAGCCCGGCCAGCGCCCGGTCCAGCTCCGGGACGTGCCGGCCGTCCAGCCAGTGCGAGGCATGCGCCAGCAGCAGATCGCGCGGGCTCTCCAGCACCGGCTGCACCCACCAGCCCAGCCAGTACCAGGAGTTGATGGTCCGCCGATGCCGCGCGCGCTGTTCCCCGAAGCGGTCCCGGTGCCGGAACATCCGCAGCAGCGCGGTCGTCGTGTCGACGCGCAGCGCGTGCAGGCCGAGCCAGCCGTCGGCCATCCCGGGATCGATCCGGACCGCGGTGCGGAACTCCTCCTCCGCCTGCGGATAGGCCCCCATCGTGTAGGCATCCACGCCTCGCAACCAGGCGAGGTCGGCCGGAGCCTCGGGGCCCCGCGTGCCGAAGTCCATCACGTCCCCCACAAACCGTGCCCCCGTCGGTTGGCAGACCGCTCGTCCGTCGGCCGCCGTGGTCGAACCGCCGTGCCGCAGACCGGAGTTGCAACGGTGCGCAGAGCAGCCGTCCGTAGGTCGCACCGATGGCATCGTACCTGCGAGGGTGTCGCCCGCCCCAGGGTGCCGCACGGGCCGTTTGTCGAGGTGGAAGCAGATCGGGCGGAGCGCCCTCGGTGACCGAGGGTGAGCGAATCGCGCCTCTCGGCGCCCGAAAAGTGGGGTGAGGGCAGAACGAAGCCCCCGATCACGGGGGAACAACCGGGGGCTTCGCGTCTGCGGGCGGCCTCGAATGACCGCACATTCAGAACGTAAGTCCTGTACGGCCCCCGGGTCAAGCAGAGTTGAGGCACTCCGCGAACTTGCTCCGGAGGGCTCTTCACAACTTCAGCACATTGCCGATGGGTCGTCACCGTGTGTGATGGCGTGGTCCGGTCCATTGGTCTCGGCAGGCCCAGGAATCACCTCATATCCCTTCCCGCACTGCCGAACCAGAAGGTCCGCGAAGGGCCTGGACGGGTCCTCGTCGAAGTGCTTTCGCTCCGCCCCGACCCACCCGTCCCAGAACTCCCGCTGCTCCTCCCCGTCCCGCGCGCGGCCCCGCGCCCAGGACTCCTCGCGCGGCAGTTCCATCCAGAGCAGCTGGGCGAGATACGGGCGCAGGGCGCGGCGGCCGGCGCCGACACCCTCGACGAGCATCACCGGGGCGGGCGGCAGCGCGCGGGGCGGTCCGAAACGGCGGGCCCGCCAGTCGTAGGGCGTGCAGTGGGCGGTCCCGCCCCGCGCGAGCGGTTCGATGACCTGGGCCAGCAACCGCCCGGTCCACTCGAACAGCTCGTCGTGGCTCGCGATGTCGTCGAGGCGCAGCACCGGGGCGTCACCCAGTGCCCGGGCCAACTGCCCGGCGAACGTGGACTTTCCGGAGCCGGCGTGCCCGTCGACGCCGATCAGGCGGACCGGGCCGCAGGACGGGGGGAGCCGGCGGAGCCGGGTGGCGAGGTCGTGAATCGTTTTTCCTGAAGTGAGACGGGGTGGTGGGCATATTTCGTTGGAACATTCTAGTAGCGGGTGAAAGCGGATGCAGAGACGGGATGAGAAAAGGTGTCGCTTTGAACTAGCCACCGGATGTCCGCAATGCCGCCGAAAAACTCAAGCCACCACAGTGAAATCTGCGTTCCGGTTGAGCCGCACGCTGAGTAAGGTGCCTGGTGTGCAACTGTGAGGCGCCGTAACGGGGATGGGCTGGGACAGATGGCCGCGGGGTTATTCGAGGGGCAGTATGTGTGGCATCCGGCGGCCGACGACCGCGTGCTCGCGAGCGTATGCGTCGATGTCCGGGCCGGGCGATATCTGAGCGCCGGCGATGCCCTGGCCGAAACGCGCGGTGACTTCGCCCTGCGGGCCCATCGCTCTCTCGTGCTCGCCTCGGAGGCCGCCGACTCCGATCTCGTCGAGCGCTGGCTCGCCGACGACCCCGGACCCGAGGCGGCGCTGCTGTGGGCGCGGGTGGCGGTGCTGCGGGCGCTGCGCGCGGCCGACGCGCGTGACCCGCGCACCGAGGCGCTGGAGCGGATAGCGCTGGCCGCCTGCGACCGGGCCGCGACGGCGGACCCCGCCGATCCCACGCCCTGGGTGGCCAAGCTGGCCATGGCCCGGCTGCACCGGCTGCGCGACCGGGCGCCGCGCGGGCTGCTCACCGCCCCGCCCGGGCCGTGGCGCCTGTTCGCGCACATCCTCTCCATCGACCCCTGGCACCGCGAGGCCCACCACCGCTTTCTGGCCTGCTTCTTCACCCGGTACGGCGGCTCCGTGACCGCCGCCTGGGACGTCGCCGCCTTCCTCGGCCAGCGGGCGCCCGCCGACTCGCCGCTGCGTCTTCTGCCGCTGGTCGCCCTGGTGGAGTGCTACGACCCGACCCAGCTGCTCGCCGACCGGGTCTGGGAGCAGCCGCAGTGGCGTACGACCGCTCTGGCGATCCACCACGCCTGGCTGCCCACCGTCACCGACTACTCCTTCACACCAGTCCTCGACCTGGCCTACCTCGCGCATGCCCTGGTCATGGCCCGGCACGAGGAGGAGGCACGCGCCGCCTTCACGGCGATGGGGCCGTACGCCTCGCGCATGCCCTGGTCCGCCTTCGGTGACCCGGCCGAGCAGCTGTCCCGGGCGCGCCGCGTCTGCGGCCTGCCCGTGCCGGGTGCCTGACGGACCGCAACCCCCCACCAAGAGAAAGGTCCGACCCGTGTCAGAACGGATGACGGCCCCGCGTGCCCGAGCACGCGGGGGAGCCGATCCGAGCGCGCTCGACGACGACGCGACCCTGCATGCGATGGGCTATCCGAGAAAACTCACCCGCCGCTTTCAGGCGTTCGACAATTTCGCCATCTCATTCACCATCATCAACATAATCTCGGGAATCTTCTCGGGAATAGGATTCGGTCTGAACGCGGGCGGTCCGAGCGTTCTCGTCTTCGGCTGGATCGGCGTCTCCGTCATGGTGCTCTTCGTGGGAGCAGCAATGGCGGAAGTCGCCTCCGCATATCCGACGAGCGGTGCTCTGTATTTCTCCGCCGGAAAACTCGCCAAACGCCACAAGGGTGCCTGGTCCTGGTACACCGGCTGGCTGAACTTCGTGGGCCAGGTCGGCGGCACGGCCGCCACCGGGTACGCCGCCGCGACCTTCACCCAGGCGTTCATCGCCCTGCAGTGGCCCTCCTACGAGCCGTCGGGCCACCGGACGGTGCTGATCACAGCGCTGATCATCGTGCTGCAGGGGCTGGCCAACACCTACACCGTGCACCTGGTGGCCGTACTGAACCGGATCTCGGTGTGGTGGCTGCTGATCGGCCTCGTCGTCATCGTGAGCGCTTTGGTCGTCATGCCCGATCATCATCAGTCGGCTTCGTTCGTCACGCATTTCGCGAACAACACCGGTTTCACGAGCGCCCTTTACGGCGGGATGCTCGGTCTGCTGGTCACGAGCTGGACCTTCACCGGCTTCGACGGCAGCTTCCACATGTCCGAGGAAACCGTCCGGGCGACGGTCAATGCGCCGCGGGGGATCACGCGGGCGATCGCATACTCCGCGATAGCGGGGCTGCTGCTGATGCTCGCATTGGTCTACAGCATTCGTGACTACGACCGTGTGGCGAGCGCCGACGCACCTCCCGTGCAGATCCTGATCGACGGGCTCGGAGTGGACACCGCCAAGGTGCTGCTGTTGATCGTGATCGGCGCGATGCTCTTCTGCGGCCTCGCCAATCTCACCAGCAACACCCGGCAGATCTTCGCCTTCTCCCGGGACGGCGCGATGCCCGGCTCCCGCTGGTGGCATTCGGTCTCGCCGCGCACCCGCACCCCCGTGAAGGCGGTGTGGCTCGCGGTCGCCTGCTCGCTGGCGCTCGTGCTGCCCGGCTGGTGGTCGCACACGGCGTTCACCGCCATCGTCAGCGTCAACGTCGTCGGCCTCTTCCTCGCGTACGCCGTCCCGATCCTGCTCCGGCTGCGCCTCGGTGACGAGTTCCAGCCGGGGCCGTGGCACCTGGGCCGCTGGGGACGGCCGGTCGGGGTGGTCGCGGTGACCTGGATCCTGCTCAGCAGCGTCCTGTTCATGCTGCCGCACGCCTCGCCGGTCACCGTCGACACCTTCAATTACGCACCGATCGCACTGGCCGGCGTCCTGGCCGTGGCCACGGTGTGGTGGTTCGCCTCGGCCCGCCGCCGCTTCCACGGCCCGGTCAGCTACGGCCGCCCCGACGAGGTCGCCGCAATGGACCTCGTCTGACGATTCGTCACCCGTTCCCGGCGTACGCCGCCGCAAGGGCGTACGCCGGGACCGCCGCTCGTCCATCCCACCCGGCACGCGGGGCGGTTGGGGGGGGGGGGGGGGGGGCCGGGCCCCCGCCCCGGCCTCGCGGCCAGGGCCAG
>NZ_JBSGVW010000042.1:0-12875 GCF_053608645.1 Streptomyces sp. NPDC055013 | reverse complement strand
GCGGGGGGGGGGGGGGGGGGGGGGGGGGGGGGGGGGCCAGGCGACCGGCCTCGGCTCATGCCACTGGTCGACACCAATATTGGTGGGGCGCGCCATGCGCCAAGTGCTGGCAGACGAAGGCGCCCGCGGTCATAGTTGGCGGACAAACGTGCACCGGACCCGCCCGACTCGGACACCTGGGGGTTCTTCCGCCCATGAGCAGAGCCGAACAGCCGTCCCGCAGAATCGTTCTGGCGGCCGCGGTCGCCGCAGCCGTCACCGGCAGCGCCGGCTCCGCGGTGGCCGACGTCCGCCCCGAGGCCAAGGACCTGGCCTCCGCCCCGGCCCGCACCGTCGACAACCGGTTCTGGACCTCGTACGCCGACTGGCACAGCGGCGCAGCCCGGGGCACCCGGGCCGTCGCCGGCGCCCGCCCCGGCATCGTGATCGCCAAGGCCGCGGGCACCACCGACTACACGGACCCGCACACCGGCAGGACCGCCCGCTGGGAGTACGCGACCTGGACGTCCCCCGTCCACCGGCTCACCGTCCCCGCGACCGAGGCGATCGCCTCCTGGAACGCGCACACCCCCGACGGCAGCTGGCTCGGGATCGAACTGCGGGGGACGTACTCGGACGGCACCGCCACCCCCTGGTACGTGCTGGGCCGCTGGGCCGCCGGCGACCAGGACATCCGGCGGACCTCGGTCGACGACCAGAGCGACGACAAGAGCAGCGTCTGGACGGACACGTTCGCCATCGACGACCCGGCCTCCGGGCTGCGCCTGGCCTCCTACCGGCTGCGGCTGACCCTCTACCGCAAGCCCGGCACGAAGATCACCCCCAAGGTCTGGCGGGTCGGCGCGATGGGCTCCGACGTCCCCGACCGCTTCACCGTCCCGGCCTCCACACCCGGCCGCGCCCGGGAGCTGACCGTCCCGCGCTACTCGCAGGAGACCCACGTCGGCCAGTACCCCGAGTACGACAACGGCGGCGAGGCCTGGTGCAGCCCCACCTCCTCGCAGATGATCGTCGAGTACTGGGGCGGTCGGCTCACCCAGGAGCAGCTGGCCTGGGTCGACCCGGCGTTCGCCGACCCGCAGGTCTGCCACGCGGCCCGGTACACGTTCGACTACCAGTACGAGGGCTGCGGGAACTGGCCGTTCAACGCCGCCTACGCGGCCACCTTCAGGGACATGCAGGGCGTCGTCACCCGGCTCCGCTCGCTCACCGATCTGGAGCGGCTGATCGCGGCCGGCATCCCGGCCATAACGTCCCAGTCCTTCCTGAAGGAGGAGCTGACCGGGGCCGGGTACGGCACGGCCGGCCATCTGATGACCGTCATCGGCTTCACCGCCGACGGCGACGTGATCGCCAACGACCCGAACTCACCGAGCAACGAGGCGGTGCGGCGCGTCTACAAGCGGCGTGAGTGGGAGAACATCTGGCTGCGGACCAAGCGGTACAACGCCGACGGCAAGGTCGTCTCCGGCACCGGCGGTGTGTGCTACCTCTACTTCCCGGCGCGTCCGACCCCGAGCCAGCGCGCGGCGCTCGCGGCGGTGGGGGTGCGCTGAGCGGGTTGTGCTGTGAGCAACCTCTCCGCCGCATGTCGCGTTCGCGGTGGCAGGGTGGGCCTATGACCGCGCACTCAGCCACCGCCACCCGCGTCCGTACCGGCGGCCCCAAGGAAGACGGCCCGAAGATTCTCGAGCACGTCCTGGGCTGGACCCTCGTCGTGGTCGTCGCGATGCTGGTCACGCAGCTCGGCCTGCTGTGACTTGACACACACAGGCATCTTTGGCCGGACATTTACCGACTCTGCTGTAGAGCGGCTTCATCAAAGCCGATCAGACTCGAACGAGCAGCTGGCGTGCCTCTGCCATACTGCGGATGTCCCGCCGCCCGTTGGATAACAGGGTCGAAATTGAATATCAGTCAGCAGCGCGACGCGGCCCGCCCCCGGGCCCGCGGCACCGAGCGCTCGATGGCGCGCCGTGCCGAACTCATCGTCATCGGGCGGAAGCTGTTCGCCGACACGTCGTATGACGCGCTCTCCATGGACGACATCGCCCGGCAGGCCCATGTCGCCAAGGGGCTCATCTACTACTACTTCCAGTCCAAGCGCGGCTACTACCTCGCGATCATTCAGGACTCCGTCGCCGACCTGGTCACCTTCGCCGCGAGCGGCCTCGAGCTGCAGCCGGTGGACCGCGTCCACCGCACCATCGACAGCTACCTCCGCTACGCCGAGCACAACCAGGCCGCCTACCGCACCATCGTCAGCGGCGGCGTCGGCTTCGACACCGAGGTGCACGCCATCCGGGACGGCGTGCGCGCGGCGATCGTGGCGACCCTGTCCGAGGGTGCGTACGGTCGTACCGACATCGCCCCCCTGGCCCGGATGGGCCTGCTCGCCTGGGTGTGCAGCGTCGAGGGAGCCACTCTCGACTGGATCGACCGCCCCGAGCTGCCCCGCGACACCATGCGCGACCTGCTGGTGAAGACCCTGGGCGGCGCCATGCGCGCCATCGAGGAGATGGACCCCGCCTACCCGGCACCGGAGCCGGCCCGCCGCGACGGCTGACCCGGCCGCGCCCACGACAAGGGGCGGAGGTCTCGTGGTCCTCCGCCCCTGGCCCCCCGTGCGACCGGCTAGTTGATCGCCTTGATCAGCTCACCGCCCGTCGTGTCCCCGCTCAGCTCCCAGAAGAACGTTCCGCCCAGCCCCTGCTGGTTCTTGTACGTCATCTTCGACGCGATGGTCGCGGGGGTGTCGTAACTCCACCAGTTGCTCCCGCACTTGGCGTACGCGGTGCCGCCCACCGTCCCGGTCGCCGGGCACTTGGTCTTGAGGACCTTGTAGTCCTCGATGCCCGCCTCGTAGGTGCCTGCGGCCGCCCCGGTCGCCGTGCCGCCGGGCGCCGACTGTGTGACGCCCGTCCAGCCACGGCCGTAGAAGCCGATGCCGAGCAGCAGCTTGGACGACGGGATGCCGAGGCCCTTGAGCTTGGCGATGGTCGCCGAGGTGTGGAAGCCGGTCTTCGGGATGCCGGAGTACGAGTTCAGCGCGGAGTGCGGAGCCGTCGGGCCGGTCGCGTCCCAGGCCCCGAAGAAGTCGTACGTCATCGGGTTGTACCAGTCGACGTACTGCGCCGCGCCCGCGTAGTTCGCCGCGTCGATCTTGCCGCCGCTCGTGGCGTCGGCCGTGATCGCCGCGGTGACCAGGTTGCCGGAGCCGAACTTGGCGCGCACCGCCGACATCAGGTTCTTGAAGGCCTCCCGTCCGCTGGTGTCACAGGTGGCGCCGCAGGCGTTCGGGTACTCCCAGTCGATGTCGATGCCGTCGAAGACGTCGGCCCATTTGGAGTTCTCGACCAGGTCGTAGCAGGACTGCGCGAACGCGGCGGGGTTGCGGGCCGCCTCACCGAAGCCGTTCGACCAGGTCCAGCCACCGAAGGACCACAGGACCTTCAGGCCCGGGTGCTTCTTCTTGAGCTCGCGCAGCTGGTTGAAGTTGCCCCGCAGCGGCTGGTCCCAGGTGTCGGCGACGCCGTCCACGGACTCGGCCGCGGTGTAGGTGCGTTCGGTCGCGGCGTAGTTGTCGCCCATCGCGCACTTGCCGCCGGTGACATTGCCGAAGGCGTAGTTGATGTGGGTCAGCTTGGCCGCGGAGCCGGACGTCTCGATGTTCTTGACGTAGTACTTGCGGTCGTACGTGCCCCATTCGGTGAAGTAGCCGACGACCTTGGAGCCGGCGGCGAGTCTCGGCGCCGAGGGGGCGGGTTCGGCCGTGGCGGTGCCTGCGCCGGCTAGCAGCCCGGCGCCGAGGACGGCCGCGCACGCGGCGGACACGAGCGCCCGGAACCGGACGCGGGGGCGGTGCGAAGTGAGCATCGGGGTGTCTCCTCCGTGGGGGAGAGGGGAGCTGGGCCGATTGGCATGAACGCGATGATGTGAACTGCTCCGCCAAGGTAGGAGGACTAGACCAGTACGTCAATGGTTCGGACCAATTTCGGTGCCGCGGATAACTTGCTGGATACTTCTTGGAGTGAGCGGTCGTTAACTGGTGACCGGTTGCCTCCGATCGGGCATACTCACAGCGCACAGCCGCTGTTCAGCAGCTTTCGAGACCCGGAAATTGCGAGCATCGGACCGGCACCAGTGAGACCCGGCGGAGCCGCCCCACCCAAGGCGTATGTCCGCCGACGTGCCCGACAGGGAGGATCGTCGACATGCCCGACCGCGCCCCGCAGCCGGTGGACCGTCAACTGCCCACGGACGAGGCCCGGGATCTGATCTCGCTCGTCCGCGACATCGCGCAGCGCGAGATCGCCCCGAAGGCGGCCGAGGAGGAGGATGCCGGACGCTTCCCGCGCGAGGTCTTCACCCTGCTCTCGGAATCGGGACTCCTCGGCCTGCCCTACGACGTCGAGTACGGCGGCGGCGACCAGCCCTACGAGGTCTACCTCCAGGTCCTCGAGGAGCTCGCCGCGGTCCGCCTCACCGTGGGCCTCGGCGCCAGCGTGCACACCCTGGCCTCCTACTCCCTGGCCGCCTACGGCACCAAGCAGCAGCAGGTCGAGCACCTGTCCGCGATGCTCGGCGGCGGACTGCTCGGCGCGTACTGCCTGTCGGAACCGGCGGCGGGCTCGGACGCGGCCTCCCTGCGCACCAAGGCGGTCCGCGACGGCGACGACTGGGTGATCACCGGCACCAAGGCCTGGATCACGCACGGCGGCATCGCCGACTTCTACACGGTCCTCGCGCGCACCGGCGAGGACGGCCCACGCGGAATCACCGCCTTCCTCGTGCCCGGCGACGCTCAGGGGCTGAGTGCGGCCGCACCGGAGAAGAAGATGGGGATGAAGGGCTCGCCCACGGCCCAGGTCCACTTCGACGGGGTCCGGGTCGGCGACGAGCGGCGCATCGGCGACGAGGGCCAGGGCTTCGCCATCGCCCTGTCCGCGCTGGACTCCGGGCGGCTCGGCATCGCGGCCTGCGCGATCGGAGTGGCCCAGGCGGCACTCGACGAGGCGGTGGCCTACGCGACCGAGCGCCGGCAGTTCGGCAAGCCGATCGCCGACTTCCAGGGCCTGCGGTTCATGATCGCCGACATGGCGACGCAGATCGAGGCCGGGCGCGCGCTGTACCTGGCGGCGGCACGGCTGCGCGACGCGGGCCGGCCTTTCGCCAAGCAGGCGGCCATGGCCAAGCTGCACTGCACCGACACGGCGATGAAGGTCACCACCGACGCCGTCCAGATCCTCGGCGGGTACGGCTACACCGCCGACTTCCCGGCCGAGCGTTACATGCGCGAGGCCAAGGTCCTGCAGATCGTCGAGGGCACCAACCAGATTCAGCGGATGGTCATCGCCCGTCACCTAGCAGGTCCCGAGGAACGCTGAACTGACCACGCTTGACCTGCGGCGCCGCGAGCCGGATCCACTCCGGGTCGTGGTGCCCGGGCAGGGTGCGGCCACGGTCGGCCCAGGTGCGCATCAGCTCGCGGTAGATGGGCGGATCCGGCTGCTGCGGAGGCGCCGGCGCAAGCGTTCCTGCGGGCCGCGGAACGAAGATGCGGCGCTGCGGTCCGGTCGCCGAATAGGTGGGGGGCATACCAGGGCAACGCGGAGGCGGCCGGACAAGTCACCGCTCGCCGAAATCGGGCGTGAGTTCACGGACGTCCGGCCCACTCTCTGGCCACGTACGGCTGCCTGACGTACCGTCAGCCCAGCCGCCGCCAGGGAGGTCAGCCATGGCCGACGACCACCGCCCCGTACCGCTCGACGAGTACCCGGTGCACCAGGTGCCGCTGTCCATGAGGTACGTCGCGACCAGCGACCGCAACGCCTACGACCGCTGCATCTTCCACGTCCTCGACCACGAGGGGCGTGCCCTGCTCATCCTCGGACTCGGGGTCTACCCGAACGCCGGCGTGATCGACGCCTACGCGACCCTGCGGGTGGGCGACACGCTGCACGCGGTGCGCGCCTCGGACGCGCTCGGCGAGGACCGCATGCGGCTCGCCGTCGGACCGCTGCGCATCGAGGTCGCGGAACCCCTGCGCCGCCTGCGACTGACGTGCGACGACGTCGAGTTGTCGTACGACATCACCTGGACCGCCGACTTCCCGGCCCTCTGGGAACCGCACCACCTCCAGCGCCGCGGCGACCGGCTCACCCTCGAAGGGCGCCGCTTCGTGCAGGCGGGCGGCGTGCAGGGTGTCGTGCGCGCGGGGGGTGCGGAATTCCGCGTCACACCCACCGAGTGGACCGGCACCCGCGACCGCAGCTGGGGTGTGCGCCCTCTGCCCGGCGAGGAGGGCGGGCGGTTCGCCGAGGAGCACCCGACCGAGGGCTTCCACTGGATCTGGTGCCCGGTGCGTTTCGAGGACCGGTTCCTGATGGTGATCGTGCAGGAGGACGCCGACGGACATCGCTCGCTGAGCGAGGCGACGATGGTCCGCCCCGGCCGACGCGACCGCCAACTGGGCTGGCCCCAGGCCGAGATCGGCTACCGCCCGGGCACCCGCCACCCGGAACGCGCCCTCATCCACCTCGGCGACATCCGCAAGCCGCAGGAGCTCGAGGTGGAGGTCCTCACCTCCTCCCCGCTCGCCATCGGCGCCGGCTACCCGCCCGCGGACGACTGGCAGCACGGCATGTGGCGCGGGCGCGGATGGACCGACCGGCGCACCTACGACCTCACCGAGGCCCACCCGCTCGCCGCGTACGGCGTCACCGATCACGCCGCGCGCTTCCGGCTGGACGGCCGGGTCGGCCACGGCATCTTCGAGCACGGCTCGTTCGGACGGCACGACCCGAGCGGGTTCGCGGACTTCAAGTCGGTCGCACCGTAGGGGGTTTGCAGCATGGCAGCCACGGCACCCCGGCCCCGCCCGCGCACCACCACCCGCGATCCGGAGGAGATCACCCGCCGTCTCACCGCGTGGCTCGGCACCCGACTGCCGGGAGCCAAGGCGGTCGGCGTCACGGCACCCGAGTCCAACGGCATGTCCAGCGAGACCCTGCTCTTCGACATCGAACACCCCGAAACACCGGTGCGCGCCTGCGCGTTGCGGCTCGCGGCGGACCCGGCGGCGTACACCGTCTTCCCGGTGTACGACATGCCGCGCCAGTACCGGACCTTGCGTGTCGTCGCCGAGCACACGGATCTGCCCGTGCCGAGGGCGCTGTGGCTGGAGGAGGACCCCGGCCCGCTGGGGGCGCCCTTCTTCGTCATGGAGCGCGTCGAAGGGCGGGTGCCGCCGGACGTCATGCCGTACACCTACGAGGGCAACTGGCTGCATGCCGCGAGCGACGAGGAGCGCGAGCGGCTGGAAGGGGCCACCATCGGGTTGCTGGCCCGGCTGCACGACCAAGTCCCGTCGCAGGAAACCGAGTTCCTCACCCTCCCGGGCGAGGGTGACGCACTGCGGAGGCATGTCACGGCCCAACGTGCCTACTACGAATGGGTGGTCGACGGACTCGCCCGCTCACCGCTCATCGAGGACGCGTTCGACCGCCTGGAGGAGCTGTGCCGAGTGATCCGGGCGCACCCGTGCTCAACTGGGGCGACGCGCGCATCGGGAACGTCATCTACGACGGTTTCGAGCCCGCCGCCGTGCTCGACTGGGAGATGGCGGCACTCGCCCCGCGCGAGGTCGACCTCGGCTGGACCGTCTATCTGCACCGCTTCTTCCAGGACCTGACGGTCGCCTTCGGGCAGCGCGGACTGCCCGACTTCCTGCGCCGCGAACGCGTGGAGGCCCGCTACGCCGACCTCACCGGTCACACACCACGCGACATGGACTTCCACACGCTGTACGCCGCCCTGCGGCACGCCGTCGTCATGCTGCGGATCGCCTACCGCCAGGCCTACTTCGGCGAAGTCGCCGTCCCGGCGGACCCGGACACACTGATCCTGCACCACGGCAGCCTGCGAGCCATGGTGCAGGGCAGCTACTGGAAGTGAGCGATGCGGCGGTCCCGCCGCGCGCGGCGTTATGCGCTCAGGCGGCCTGACGCCGCATGTCCGGGACCCTGATGGGACGCGAGCCCGGGCCCCCGACGTGCGAGAAGGGCTGGGTCCGCCAGTCCAGCCCCTGAGGGAGCGTCAACAGCAGGGCGGTGTCCTGCTCGTGGGGCTCCTCCGACTCGTCCGCGGAGCGGGCCTCGGCGGCCCTGCGGCCGGTGCCGACGCAGACCGTGAGGCCGAACGGGTTCCACGGAGAGGCGCACAGCGCGTGCTCCGGCAGAACCTCCTCGTCCGCCAGCAGGGCGATGGGCTGCGCGCAGTCCGGGCAGATCACCCGGTACATCTCGAAGGTGTCGTACGCGTCGAGCTCGTCGTCGAAGGCGTCGGGTTCGACGCCCTCCGGAGCGGGTTCGTCGACCGGCTGGAGCCGCTTGGGTGCGGTACGACCAGGGCGCTTAAGACTCTGCATTGGGTTCTCCCCCTCGGGCTGGGCCGTGAAGGCACTGCGGCCTCGACCACAGCAAGCACTTCCCGTCCGGTCTCGGCGGTAATCACGAGAACATCACGGAGCCTGTTCGGGGCCTGTGGCGTTCGTCACATGCCGCTCGCAGGTGCCCGCGGCGGCCGGTTTGTCCCTCGGTCGGCTCACGGCAGCCTCTCGGAGACATCACAAACCGGGCATGACCTGGGCTGCTCGGGTATCCGGGGAGATCAGCCGCACTGTAGGTTCTTGCGCCATGGAGGAGCTGGACCGACAAATCGTGCAGCTGCTCGTCAAAGACGGGCGGATGAGCTACACCGACCTGGGCAAGGCCACGGGCCTGTCCACGTCTGCCGTGCACCAGCGGGTGCGCCGGCTCGAGCAGCGCGGCGTCATCCGTGGCTATGCCGCGGTCGTGGACTCCGAGGCGGTGGGGCTGCCCATGACCGCGTTCATCTCGGTGAAACCGTTCGACCCCAGCGCCCCCGACGACATCGCGGAGCGACTGGCCGGGGTTCCCGAGATCGAGGCCTGTCACAGCGTCGCCGGCGACGAGAACTACATCCTGAAGGTCCGTGTGGCCACGCCGCACGAGCTGGAGGAGCTGCTGGCCCGGCTGCGGTCGCTGGCCGGGGTTTCGACGCGGACCACCGTGGTGTTGTCCACGCCCTATGAGGCTCGGCCGCCCAAGATCTAGTGCCCCCTGTCCGGGGCGGTCGGCGCGAGGCGCGAGACTGTTCTCCATGAGTGAGCGCAGCGCCGAACCGAAGACCGTCCTTCTCCGCCGCGGAGAAGTCCACAGCCCCGCCGATCCCTTCGCCACCGCGATGGTCGTCGAGCGCGGACAGGTCGCCTGGGTCGGCTCCGAGGGGGCCGCCGATGCCTTCGCGGACGGTGTGGACGAGGTCGTCGATCTGGACGGTGCTCTGGTCACGCCCGCGTTCACCGATGCGCATGTGCACAGCACCGCCACGGGCCTCGCCCTCACCGGCCTCGACCTGTCCGGCGCACCCTCCCTGGAGGCGGCCCTCGCCCTGGTGCGTGCCTTCGCCGCCGCCCGGCCGCACGACCGGGTACTGCTCGGTCACGGCTGGGACGCCTCGCGCTGGCCCGGCGGTCGTCCGCCGACGCGTGCCGAGCTCGACGAGGCCACCGGTGGCCGCCCCCTGTATCTCTCCCGCATCGACGTCCACTCGGCGGTCGTCACCACGGCCCTGCTGGACATGACGCCCGGCGACGTCGGCGCGGCGGACGCCCCGCTCGTCGCCGGCGCCCACCACGCCGTGCGCGCCACCGCGCTGGCCGCCCTCACCTCCGCCCAGCGCACCGAGGCCCAGCGCGCCGCCCTCGCCCACGCCACGTCCCTCGGAATCGGCACCGTCCACGAGTGCGGCGGGCCGGACATCTCTTCCGAGGACGACTTCACCGGCCTGCTACGGCTCGCCGCGGAGGAAGCCGGGCCGCGGGTCGTCGGCTACTGGGCGGAGCAGGACGTCGACAAGGCGCGGGAGCTGGGTGCGATCGGCGCGGCCGGTGACCTGTTCGTCGACGGCGCGCTCGGCTCCCACACCGCCTGTCTGCACCAGCCGTACGCCGACGCGGCCCATACCGGCACCGCCTACCTGGACGCGGCTGCCGTCGCCGTCCACGTCGCCGCCTGCACCGAGGCCGGCCTCCAGGCGGGCTTCCACGCGATCGGCGACGCCGCAGTGACCGCGGTGGTCGAGGGCGTCCGCGCCGCCGCCGAGAAGCTCGGGCTCGCCCGCATCCGCGCCGCCCGTCATCGCGTCGAGCACGCCGAGATGCTCAGCCCCGACACCATCGCCGCCTTCGCCGAGCTGGGTCTGACCGCATCGGTGCAGCCCGCGTTCGATGCGCTGTGGGGCGGCGAGGAGGGCATGTACGCCCAGCGCCTGGGCGCCGAACGCGCCCGCTCACTGAACCCCTTCGCGGCCCTGCTGCGCGCCGGCGTACCCCTCGCCTTCGGCTCCGACAGTCCCGTCACGCCCCTCGACCCCTGGGGCACGGTCCGCGCGGCCGCGTTCCATCACACGCCCGAGCACCAGGTGTCCGTGCGCGCCGCCTTCACGGCGCACACGCGCGGCGGCTGGCGGGCGATCGGGCGCGACGACGCGGGAGTCCTGGTGCCGGGAGCGCCCGCCGACTACGCCGTGTGGAGCACCGAAGAACTGGTGGTCCAGGCCCCCGACGACCGGGTCGCGCGCTGGTCCACCGACCCCCGCTCCGGCACCCCCGGCCTGCCCGACCTGACCCCCGGCCGGGAACTCCCGACCTGCCTGAGCACGGTTGTGGGCGGACGAACGGTCTTCGTACGGCCGGGCGAGTGATCTCCCGGGGTGGCGCGAACCGGATCGATCCGCTCCGCCCCGTCGCGCGACCTGCGCATCCTCTGCGCTGACCAGCGAATTGGGCGAATTTACGCAGGTCAAACGGCTGTTGACAGGCGGAGGCCCGGGGCCGGTAGGTTCGGCCGAGTCCACCACCGGACGCCCGACCGGGAAACCGCGGAACTTCCGGGAACCCGTCGCAACGCCGCTGGGTCAGGGACGGTGTGCCGTACCGGGGCACCGTCACTGGGAGCCAGGCTCAGTGCCCGCGCGGCGACGACGGAACGTTCCGGCCGGTCGGGGAGGTGTGACCCGGGTGGGGCCCGGGCGCTCAGTAGACAACGGCTTTCGGTCGACCCGCAGCCAGCGGGCCCCAGGTCGGCCCGAAGGGCGCCGGGCCCCCATCCGCAGGAGGCGTTGCCCCGGCCTACGGATGCGCCAAAAACCCAGGCCTACCCGGCTCTTGCGGAATCGACACCGCCATACGAACGTGCTGTCACGTCAGCGCAGGCCGCGCCCACTATGGTGGACGTCTGCGTACGGATGTGAAGGGGCAGCAGTGAACGACGGCGACGGGACCCTCGCGGCTCATGACCGGGGGAAGCGGTTCGGCCCGCTCGGCACGGCGTTGGTGATCATTCCGACCTACAACGAGGCGGAGAACATCAAGAGCATCGTCGGCCGGGTCCGCAAGGCGGTCCCCGAAGCGCATGTGCTCGTGGCAGACGACAACAGCCCCGACGGCACCGGCAAGCTCGCGGACGAACTGGCCGCCGAGGACGACCACGTCCAGGTCCTGCACCGCAAGGGCAAGGAGGGCCTCGGCGCCGCGTATCTCGCGGGCTTCCACTGGGGCATGGAGAACGGTTACGGCGTCCTGGTCGAGATGGACGCCGACGGCTCCCACCAGCCCGAGGAACTGCCCCGTCTGCTGACCGCCCTCAAGGGCGCCGACCTGGTCCTCGGCTCCCGCTGGGTACCCGGCGGCCGGGTCGTGAACTGGCCCAAGTCCCGCGAGTTCATCTCCCGCGGCGGCAGCCTCTACTCCCGGGTCGCCCTGGACCTGCCCCTGCGCGACATCACGGGCGGCTACCGCGCCTTCCGCCGAGAGACCCTCGAGGGCCTCGGCCTCGACGACGTCGCCTCCCAGGGCTACTGCTTCCAGGTCGACCTCGCGCGCCGCGCGGTCAAGGCCGGCTTCCATGTCGTCGAGGTGCCGATCACCTTCGTCGAGCGCGAGCTCGGTGACTCGAAGATGAGCCGCGACATCCTCGTCGAGGCGCTGTGGCGGGTCACGTCGTGGGGTGCGCGGGAGCGGGTGGGCAAGCTGCTGGACCGCACGAAGTCGTCGCCGCCGTCGCGACCGTCGTAGCGGCCCGTCCTCCTCTTATCCCGCTCTGAGCCGTGGCCAGGCACACTGGGTGCATGACGACTGGCGCTCCGCCCCCCACCTATCCCACCCGGCCCCGTCGCTCCCGGCTGCGCACCTTCCTGCCGCTGGGTATCGCCGCCTGGCTGGTGCTGGAGATCTGGCTGCTGACCGTGGTCGCGGACGTGGCGGGCGGGCTCACGGTGTTCCTGCTGCTGCTCGCCGGTCTCGTGCTGGGCTCGGTGGTCATCAAGCGGGCGGGGCGACGCGCCTTCCAGGCGCTGAACGAGGCGCTGCAGCGCGGCGGCACCCCGGAGCGCGGCGGTGGCAACGGCCTGATGATGCTCGGCGGCCTGCTGATCATGCTGCCGGGCCTGATCTCGGACGCGCTGGGCCTGATCCTGCTGATCCCGCCGGTCCAGAAGGCCCTGAGCGGCTACGCGGAGCGGACCTTCGACCGAAAGCTGCGTGAGGCGGGCCCGGGTTCGTTCGGCGACGCCTTCCAGCAGGCCCGTATGCACCGGCCCGACGGCAAGGTCGTGCAGGGTGAGGTCATCAGGGACGAGCCCGGTGATGCCCCGCAGGGGCCGAGGCCGCCGCTGAGCAAGTGAGCTGAGCGACTGAGGTGATCCGGGGGCGAAGCCCCCGGATTTCCTTGTCCGGCTCTCGTCGAACTTGTTCGACCTCGTCGAGGAGGAACGCACAGAACCGCAGGTGC
>NZ_JBSGVW010000041.1:0-86302 GCF_053608645.1 Streptomyces sp. NPDC055013 | reverse complement strand
TACATGTGGGCCGACGACGACAAGCAGTACGCCGACGCCCGCATCATCTTCGTCGACACCGAGGCCTCCAACTGGACCTTCGACCCGGTCCGCAAACAGTACTTCTTCCACCGCTTCTTCTCCCACCAGCCCGACCTGAACTACGAGAACCCGGCCGTCCAGGAGGAGATCCTGGCCGCCCTGCGCTTCTGGCTGGACCTGGGAATCGACGGTTTCCGGCTGGACGCGGTGCCGTATCTGTACGCGGAGGAGGACACGAACTGCGAGAACCTTCCCGCCACTCATGAATTCCTGAGGCGTGTCCGCCGCGACATCGACGCGATGTATCCGGACACGGTGCTGCTGGCCGAAGCGAACCAGTGGCCCGAAGACGTGGTCGACTACTTCGGCAACTATCAAAACGGTGGCGACGAGTGCCACATGGCCTTCCACTTCCCCGTCATGCCGCGGATCTTCATGGCCGTGCGAAGGGAGTCGAGGTACCCGGTCTCGGAAATCCTCGCCAAGACCCCGGCCATCCCCTCCGGCTGCCAGTGGGGCATCTTCCTGCGCAACCACGACGAGCTGACCCTGGAAATGGTCACCGACGAGGAACGCGACTACATGTGGGCGGAATACGCCAAGGACCCCCGCATGCGCGCCAACATCGGAATCCGCAGGCGGCTCGCCCCGCTCCTCGACAACGACCGGCACTCGATCGAGCTGTTCACGGCCCTGCTGCTCGCCCTGCCGGGTAGCCCGATCCTGTACTACGGCGACGAGATCGGCATGGGCGACAACATCTGGCTCGGCGACCGCGACGCCGTACGCACCCCGATGCAGTGGACGCCGGACCGCAACGCCGGCTTCTCCACCTGCGACCCGGGCCAGCTCTGCCTGCCGACCATCATGGACCCGGTCTACGGCTACCAGGTGACGAACGTGGAGGCGTCGATGGCCTCGCCGTCGTCGCTGCTGCACTGGACCCGTCGCATGATCGAGATCCGCAAGCAGAACCCGGCCTTCGGACTCGGCACCTACACCGAACTCCAGTCCTCCAACCCTGCGGTGCTCGCGTTCCTGCGGGAATACGAGGACGACCTGGTGCTGTGCGTGAACAACTTCGCGCGCTTCGCGCAGCCCACCGAACTCGACCTGCGGGAGTTCGCCGGACGGCATCCGGTCGAACTGTTCGGCGGGGTCCGTTTCCCGGCGATCGGCGAACTGCCGTATCTGCTGACCCTCGGGGGCCACGGCTTCTACTGGTTCCGGCTCTCCCGAGTCGCATCCCGCATCGGCCGACGACTTTGAGCGTGAGCTTCGAGCGTGTGCCGAGGAAAGGACGGGTCACCATGCAGAAGACCGCAACTCCCCGATCGAGCCGTACGGTCGACGCGAGCCCCATGGCCTCGCTCGCCGGACTGCTGCGCGAGTGGCTGCCACGGCAGCGCTGGTTCGCGGGCAAGGACCGGCCCGTCACGGACCTCGCGCTGCTGTCGATGACGGAGCTGTTCCCGGGCTGTCTGCATCTGCTGGTGCACGCCGGTCACTCCGCGGTGCCCGCGCCCGGCGGCGCTCCGCCGGCCGGCGACTGCTACCAGCTGCTGCTCGGCGTACGCCAGCATCTGTCGCCGCGGCTCGGCCGTGCGCTGATCGGCCGTGCGGAGGAGGGGCCGCTGGCCGGCCTGACGGTCTTCGACGCGCTGCAGGACCCCCGTTCGGCCCAGCTGCTCCTGGAGCGGCTGCGGCATCCCGGCACGGCGGGACCGCTGTGCTTCGAGGCGGACCCGTCCGTGTCGGTGCCGGCCGGGCTCGTGCCCCGGGTGCTGGACGCCGAGCAGTCCAACTCCTCGCTGGTGTACGGCGATACGTTCATCCTCAAGCTGTTCCGGCGCATCCAGCCCGGCGTCAATCCCGACCTGGAGCTGTCCGGCGCACTGGCCGAGCAGGGCTGCGGGCGAGTCCCGGCCCCCGTGGCCTGGTTCCGGACGACGCACCCGTGGGAGGCCACGCTCGGCGTGCTGCAGCCGTTCCTGCGTGACGCCTCCGACGGCTGGACGCTGGCCCTGGACGCCTTGGCCTCCGGCGGCGACTTCACGGC
This sequence comes from Streptomyces sp. NPDC055013, assembly GCF_053608645.1. Lineage (NCBI taxonomy): Bacteria > Bacillati > Actinomycetota > Actinomycetes > Kitasatosporales > Streptomycetaceae > Streptomyces > Streptomyces sp. NPDC055013. The sequence continues at coordinate 84,222 of NZ_JBSGVW010000041.1, read as the reverse complement.
GGAGGCCCGCCAACTGGGGCGGGCTACGGCGGAGGTGCATCTGGCGCTGGAGTCGGCCTTCCCGTCCCGGGCGCACGGCGAGAACGCCGGGATGGCGGCGGCGATGACCGAGCGTCTGGAGATCGCCGCGCACTTCGTCCCCGCTCTGCAGCCCTACGTGCCCGGCCTGCGCACCGCCTTCGGGGCCCTCGCCAGCTGCGACCCCGGGCCGCCGGACCAGCGCATCCACGGCGACCTGCACCTGGGGCAGGTGCTGCGGGCGGGCCGTGAGTGGTTCGTCATCGACTTCGAGGGCGAGCCGTCCCGCCCGCTCGCCGAGCGGCGCGGTGTCCACTCGCCGGTGCGGGACATCGCCGGCATGCTGCGCTCCTTCGACTACGCCGCCCGGCAGCGCCGTCCATGGCGTCCGGAGTGGGCGCGCCGCTGCCGGGAGGCCTACTGCGCGGGCTATGCCGCCCACGCCGGCTGGGACCCGCGCAAGAAGCACGGCTTGCTGCGTGCGTATGAGACCGACCGCGCCGTGTACGAGGTCCTGTACGAGGCCCGGCACCGACCCGACTGGTTGCCCGTACCGATGGCGGCGATCGAACGCCTCGCCGTGAGAGGAGCCTGACCCATGGCCCTGCACGAGACCTCGCGCCCCGAATCGGCCGGACCGGGCCGGCGCGCCACCGCGCCCGCACTCGATCCGGCCGACCGTGAGCGCCTGCTGTCGGGCGCCCACCACGATCCGCACGCGCTGCTCGGGGCGCATCCGGTCCCGGGCGGGATCGCCTTCCGGGCACTGCGCCCGTTCGCGTGTGCGGTGAGCGTGGTGGCCGACGGCAGGCGCACCGCGCTGGTCTCGGAGGGCGGCGGTCTCTTCTCCGGCGTACTGCCGCTGAAGGAGATCCCCGCGTACACGCTGCTGGTGTCGTACGCCGAGGACGGGTCCGACGAGTGCGAGGTCCACGATCCGTACCACTTCCTGCCCGCCCTCGGCGAGCTTGACCTCCACCTCATCCGGGAGGGACGGCACGAGGAACTGTGGAAGGCGCTCGGCGCGGAGCCGATGACCCACCAGGGCGTGACGGGCACCCGCTTCACCGTGTGGGCGCCGAACGCTCAGGGCGTGCGGGTCGCCGGCGACTTCACCTGCTGGGACGGGACGGCGTTCCCGATGCGCTCCCTCGGAGCGTCCGGAGTGTGGGAGCTGTTCCTGCCGGGCATCGGGGAGGGCACCCGGTACAAGTTCGAGATCACCTCCCGGTACGGCGGCCGGTTCCTCAAGGCCGACCCGATGGCACGCCGTGCGGAGGTCCCGCCGGACACGGCGTCGATCGTGCACGCCTCGCACCACGAGTGGGGCGACGCGCAGTGGATGGCGCACCGGGGCGACGTCCCCGTGCATCAGGCACCCTTCTCGGTCTACGAGGTGCACCTGCCCTCCTGGCGCCCGGGACTGACGTACCGCCAGCTCGCCGAGCAGCTGCCCGCGTACGTCAACGACCTCGGCTTCACCCATGTCGAGCTCATGCCGGTCGCCCAGCACCCCTTCGCCGGGTCCTGGGGCTACCAGGTCACCGGCTTCTACGCGCCGGCCTCGCGGCTCGGTACGCCCGACGACTTCAAGTACCTCGTGGACGCCCTGCACCGGGCCGGCATCGGGGTGATCGTGGACTGGGTGCCGGCCCACTTCCCCAAGGACGACTGGGCGCTGAGCCGGTTCGACGGGGAACCGCTGTACGAACCCGGGGACGAGCGGCGCGCCGAGCACCCGGACTGGGGGACGTACGAGTTCGACTACGGACGCACCGAGGTGCGCAACTTCCTGGTCGCCAACGCCACGTACTGGTGCGAGGAGTTCCACATCGACGGGCTCCGGGTGGACGCCGTCGCCTCGATGCTCTACCTCGACTACTCACGGGAGTCCGGGCAGTGGGCGCCGAACGCCTTCGGCGGGCGGGAGGACCTGGCCGCGATGGCGTTCCTGCAGGAGATGAACGCGACCGTGTACCGGCGCAATCCGGGCGTCATCACCATCGCGGAGGAGTCGACCGCATGGGAGGGGGTGACCCGGCCGACCGACAGCGGCGGGCTGGGATTCGGGCTGAAGTGGAACATGGGCTGGATGCACGACTCCCTGGAGTACATCGCCAAGGAGCCGGTGCACCGCAAGTACCACCACAACGAGATGACCTTCTCGATGGTGTACGCCTACAGCGAGAACTACGTCCTGCCGATCTCCCACGACGAGGTCGTGCACGGCAAGCAGGCGCTGGTCTCCAAGATGCCCGGCGACTGGTGGCAGCGACGCGCCAACCACCGCGCCTACCTGGGCTTCATGTGGGCCCACCCCGGCAAGCAGCTCCTTTTCATGGGCCAGGAGTTCGCGCAGGGCGCCGAGTGGTCCCAGGAGCACGGTCCCGAGTGGTGGCTGCTGGATCCCGGGTACGCGTCCGCGGGTGACCATCGCGGCGTCCAGGATCTGGTCCGTGACCTCAACGCGCTCTACCGGACGACGCCGGCTCTCTGGGAGCGCGACACCGACCCCGGCGGCTTCCAGTGGGTGCTGGGGGACGCGGCGGACGACAACGTCTTCGCCTTCCTGAGGTTCGGTGCCGACGGCAGCCCCCTGCTCGCCGTCTCCAACTTCTCCCCCGTCGTGCGTCACGACTATGCCCTGTGGGTGCCGGACGACGTCATCGCCTGGCAGGAGACCCTCAACACGGACGCCGCCCGGTACGGCGGCGGCGACGTCGTCAACCCCGACCCGGTGAAGCCGGAGGACAACCGCATCAGCCTGACGTTGCCGCCTCTTGCCACGGTGCTGCTGTCGCCCTGCCCTCGCGGCTGAGATCACCGAACGGGGTCAATTGTCAGATCTCGACACCACGCGCTCTCAGCTGGGCTAGATTCGGGCACCGCCGATAACGGAACTCATCGGTGATGTCACACCCGGTACACATCAGGAGCAGCGCATGCGCGACCTCGGCCTCGCTCCCCCGACCGTCACGCCGTTGACCGGCGGGCTCGCCGACAGCGTCTTCGAGATGGCGGCTCTCGATCCGACATTGCCGGTGCTCGCGCGCCACCCCGATCCCTCCTCCACCACGTGGGAGGAGGTGACCGCCGTGGAACTGCGCGACGAAGTGGGCGATCTGGCCAAGGGGCTGATCGCGTCCGGGATCTCACCGGGCCACCGTGTGGCCGTCATGGCCCGCACCCGGTACGAGTGGACGGTGTTCTGCTACGCCCTGTGGGCGGTGGGCGCCGAGGTCGTGCCGATCTATCCGACGTCGTCGCGCGACCAGGTCGAGTGGATCCTGCGGGACGCCGAATGCGTGGCCGTGGTGGTCGAGGACGAGCAGGCCATCATGACGGTGGGTTCCGTGTGCGGATCGCTGCCGATGCTGCGCCATGTGTGGCAGCTGGACGCCGGGGGGCTTCAGCAGCTCGTGGAGCGCGGCGAGTTCGTCCCGTTCACCACGGTCGAGTCACTGCGCCGAATCGTGCTGCCCGACTCCACGGCGGCCGTCGTCTACACCTCCGGCACCACGGGTCACCCGCTGGGCTGCGCGCTGAGCCACCGCGGTCTGGCGAGCACCTGCGACACCCTCCTCGCGGGCTGGGGCCACACCGTGATCCCGCCCGGCGAGCGGCAGGCGTCGGTTCTCGCCTTCCTGCCCTTCTCGCATGTGTACGGCCTGGTGGTGCAGGGGCTGGCCATCCGAGGCGGCATGCTGATGGGCCACGAACCCGAGCTGAACGGGGAGGCGTTGTCGGCGGCGCTGCGCACCTTCCGGCCGACCTATCTGTGCGCCGTACCGTCGATCTTCGAGAAGATCTACAAGAACTTCCTGCGCACGGCCCAGCAGGCCGGCCGTGGCGCGCTGTTCGAGCGGGCCGCGGACACCGCGCGGGACTTCGCGGCGGCGCTGGAACGGCAGCGGCTGGGCGGCGGGCCCGGGCCCCGTTACGATCTGCGGCTGCAACACGCCCTGTACGAACGCACGGTGTACCGCAAGCTGCGGGCCGCGCTGGGCGGCAGGGTATGCCGGGCGACGTCCGCCGGCTCGTCCCTGAACCGTGAACTGTCCCTGTTCTACGAGGGCATCGGCATCTACGTGAACGACGCCTACGGTCTCACCGAGACCTGCGGCGGGGTCACGGCACCACCGCTGGGCCTTGAGCTGTCGGGCACGGTCGGGAAGGCACTGCCGGGGATGGACATCCGGGTGGCCGACGACGGGGAGATCCTCGTGCGCGGGCCGTCGGTGTTCCAGGGCTATGTGAACGACGAGGCCGCGACACGGGCGGCGCTGCGCGGCGGCTGGCTGGCCACCGGGGACCTCGGGCGGCTGGACTCCGACGGTTATCTGACGATCACCGGACGCAAGAAGGACGTCATCATCACGAGCGGCGGCAAGAGCGTCTCCCCGGCGCTCCTGGAGCAGCGCCTGAGGATGCATCCGATGATCCACCAGGCGGTGATCGTGGGCGACAACCGGCCCTGTATCGGGGCCCTGATCACCCTGGACCCCGACTTTCTGTCCTACTGGCGGGAATCACTCACGCTGCGCAGTGACGCGCGGATCCGGGAGGCGCGCGAGGAGAACGCGTTGCGGGAGGAGATCGGCCGGGCCGTGGCCGCCGCGAACAGCGCGGTGTCGCGCGCGGAATCCATCCGCGTGTTCCGGGTGCTGCCGGCGCCGTTCGACGTGGCCAGCGGCCTGCTGACGCCGTCGATGAAGCTGCGCCGGGACGCCATCGTGCAGCACTACGCCCTCCAGATCGACGCGATGTACCAGGCGAGTGCACGGGTGCCGCGAGATCACCTGGTGGACGAGCCGCCGCACTGGGACGACGCGGACAACGTCTTCGGCTGAGCGCACTTACTCGCCCGTGGTGAGGCGTACGACATTCGACTGCTCGCCGAGGACGAAGGCGCGGATCCGGAAGGTGGCGTTCTTCTCGCCGGGCAGGGTGACCAGGGTCGTGGCGGTGACGTCCGGATCGACGACGGCGACCGGTTCGTAGCCGGTGCTGTTCTTCTCGCGCATCTCCAGGAGGAATCCGTCCTCGTCCGAGGACCCGTCGGTCCAGGTGAAGCGGATGCCGTCCGGCAGTTCGGCGCGCGTCGGACGGTAGACGGGGCCCCGGTAGGTCCGCAGGCGGTAGTGGAACGTGGTGTGCGGCATGAGGTCGGGGTGCCGGTAGTCCGACACCTGCCGGGGCAGGTAGTCCAGGACGGTGTAGGGGCCCGTTTCCTCGGTCGCGAACTCCAGCAGGTGGCCCGCGACTCCCGGCCGGTCGTCCGTCCAGTCGAGGTCGATGTCCGTGGGTGTCGTGAGGACACCTCGCAGTGGCCTGTCGGCGTCCGCGCTGTCGGCCGAGCAGGCCGGCAGCGCCAGGATCAGCGCTGCCGACGCCGCGATGCGCGCCTTTCCTCGCATACGGCAGCCGCTACTTGCGCCAGAAGCGGACGTTGCTCCACTCCACGGTGGCCTGCCCGCTGCCGCTGTTGGTGCGGTAGGCGCCGAACTTGTCGTAGAAGCTGCCGCCGGGGCTGCCGTACGAGTGCTTGAGCGAGCCGTTGATGTAGGTGCGGTGCTCGACGCCGACCTGGTGGACCGTGTTCACGCGGACCGTCGCGCCGACGGTCCCGGCGTTGGACAGCGTGGCGCCGCCGTGCACCGCGTACAGCCGGCCGCCGCGCTCGACGGCGAGCATGAAGTACGGGCCGGAGCCGGACTCGTTGAAGGTCTGCTTGAGGCTGATCCGGGTGCCGCTGAGGCTGGTGATGCGGAAGTAGCCCTCGAACTGGCGGGTGCCGCCGGTGTAGGTGGCGTAGCGTCGTTCAGCCCGTTGGTCGCCGCTCGCGGTGGAGCAGGTGAGCCGGAACGTCAGGCCGTCGACCTGGCCGCAGCCCCGTTCCTGCACGGTGTGGCTCGGTGACACCGACTGCCAGCCGCCGGGCTCGACTTCGGCGAACGCGTGCGGGGCGGCGAGCAAAGATGTGGCGCACAGCGCCGTGGTGACGGTGAGGGTGCGCAGGCGTACGAGCATCCTGCCTCCTGTCGGATGGGGGGTGGACCGCACGTCCCGCATCTGACCACGCACATGGCGACGCGCACGGTCACATACATGAACTATGGTCCCTGACATGGACGATCGAGACGGACGTTAGGTTCAGACCAATCCGTCGTCAAGAGATCGAGCGGACACGTCTTTCACACCCGAACCGGTGTGCCCCCGCGCCGGTTGGGGCAAGGTGGCTGACGACGGGTTCATCTGCCTGCCGCACCCGGCTGGCGGAACGGCCGGTGGCGCGGTGGGATCGAGGCGTGCGAAGCCGCGATTCAGGGGCAGGCGAACGACGTCGAGGCAGACCGCCTGGAGCCGCAGAAGGGAAGATCACCGTGACACGACCCAGGATCCTGGTGGTTGGCGCAGGCTTCGCCGGAGTCGGCTGCGTTCGCCGGCTCGAACGCAAACTCTCCGCCGACGAGGCCGAGATCACCTTGGTGACGCCGTCCTCCTACCAGCTCTACCTGCCACTTCTGCCCCAGGTCGCCTCCGGCGTCCTGACGCCCCAGTCGATCGCCGTGTCCCTGCGCCGCAGCCGCAGGTACCGCACCCGGATCATTCCGGGCGGTGCGATCGGTGTGGACCTCGCGGCCAAGGTCTGCGTCATCCGCACCATCACCGACCGGATCGTCAACGAGCCGTACGACTACATCGTGCTGGCCCCCGGCAGCGTCACCCGCACCTTCGACATCCCCGGGCTCACCGACCACGCGTACGGCATGAAGACGCTGGCGGAGGCCGCCTACCTGCGCGACCACGTCATCTCCCAGCTGGACCTCGCCGACGCCAGCCAGGACCCGGCCGAGCGCGCCGCCCGGCTGCAGTTCGTGGTGGTCGGCGGCGGCTACGCGGGCACCGAGACCGCCGCCTGCCTGCAGATGCTGACGCACAACGCGGTCAAGCGCTATCCGCGGCTCGACCCGCACCTGATCAAGTGGCATCTGATCGACATCGCGCCGAGGCTGATGCCCGAACTGGGCGAGAAGCTGGGCTCCGCGGCGCAGAAGATCCTGCGCAGGCGCGGCGTCGACATCTCGCTGGGCGTGTCCATCGCCAAGGCGGGCCCCGAGGAGGTCACCTTCACCGACGGCCGGGTGGTCCCCACCCGGACCCTGATCTGGACCGCCGGAGTGGTCGCCAGCCCGCTGATCGGCACGTTGGGCGCGGACACGGTCCGGGGCCGGCTCGCGGTCACCGCGGAGATGAAACTGCCCGGCGACGACGGTGTGTTCGCACTCGGCGACGCCGCCGCCGTACCCGATGTCGCCAAGGGAGAGAAGGGCGCCGTCTGCCCGCCCACCGCGCAGCACGCCATGCGCCAGGGCAAGGTCGTGGCCGACAACGTCATCGCGTCCCTGCGCAACCAGCCGCTGCGGCCGTACGAGCACAAGGACCTCGGCCTGGTCGTCGACCTCGGCGGCCGCGACGCCGTCTCCAAGCCCCTCGGCGTCGAGCTGAAGGGTCTGCCGGCGATGGCCGTCGCCCGCGGCTACCACTGGTCGGCGCTGCGCACCAATGTCGCCAAGACACGCGTCATGACGAACTGGCTGCTCAACGCCGTCGCCGGAGACGATTTCGTGCGGACAGGGTTCCAGGCCCGCAGGCCGGCCAAACTGAGGGACTTCGAGTTCATCCACGCCTACCTGACACCGGAGCAGTTGCGCGACCGCGTGGCCGGGAAGGGCGGATCCGAGGCGCCCGAGGGAACGGCCGAGTGAGGTGAGGGCCCCGGCTGAGAGCCTTCGGTTCGCGGTGTGACCCAACACAGAGCGGGAGAGAGTACGTCGGCGTGAGGTCAGCGGGAGGGCCGGTCCGGGCGCGCGTGCGGGACCGTGTCGCGGCGTCGGACCCCGGGCTGCTGCGGCTGGCCGCGGGGCTGCGCACGGCGGGTGCGATCGCCCTCGCGGTCGCCGTGCTCGCCCTGCTGGGCGCCGATGTGACGCACCTGGTGACGGGCGCGCTGGCGGCGATGGTCGCCACCTTCGCCATCCGGGAGAAACAGCGCGGGCCGCAGGCTCTCACCCTCGCCCTGGGCCTCCCGGTGGCGCTGGCCTCGATGACCCTGGCGGCACTGCTGCACCGTCATGTCGTGGCCGGCGACCTGGCCTTCGTGGCGCTCATCTTCTGTGCCGTCTACGGGCGCAGGTTCGGCGACCGTGGCACCGCGCTCGGTCTGATCGGCTTCCAGACCTACTTCATGTCCCTCTTCGTCGGCGCCACCGTCTCCGGCCTGCCCGCGCTGTACGGCGCGGTCGCCATGGCCTTCGCGTGCAGCGCGCTGGTGCGGTTCGTGCTCGTCCCCGAGACACCGACGGGGGTGCTCGAACGGCTGCGCAGCGCCTTCCGCGCCCGACTGGCCCAGCTGCTGTCGGCACAGCTCGAGCTGCTCGGCGCCGGCCCGGAGGAAGCGGACCGGGCCCTGGAGCACGTACGCGAGGGCACCGCGCGCCTGCACGAGACGGCGCTGCTGATCCAGGGCCGGCTGGAGGAGGGAACCGCCGACGAGGCGATGGCCCGGCTCGTCCAACGACGCGTCGCGGACGCCGAGATCGCGGCCGAGCGCCTGGGGCTCTCCCTGCTCGCGGCACGCGGCGCCGAACGCGCCGACACCCTGGCCATGCATCTGCCGGGCGCCCCCGTCCCGTCGGGCAGCCGGCATCCCGTTCGGGAGGAGGCGACCGTCACGCTGCGCCGTGACCTCGAAGCCCTGCGCCTGCTCGTCCTGCACCCCGTCGGCCAGGCCTCCGGCACGGCGCTGGCCCAGGTCCGCAACCGGCTCCTCGCCTACCGCGACGAGGAGAACCTGCCCGACGCCTCCCCCGCCGTGCAGGATGCCTTCCGCGCCGTCGGCGAGGCCGCCCGCGCGGTCCTCGGGCTGCGGATCGCCCTGGGCGGGGCTCCGGACGAGTCGGACGACAGCCCGGCCACGGCGCGCTCACGCGAGGAGCTGGACGCGGAGGACGCCGTGCTCGACGCCGGGGAGGAGACCCCGTCGGAGGAGCCCAGCGGGCTGCGGCGCCCCACGACGCGTGCCGCCGTGCAGGTGGCCGTGGGGTCGACGCTGGCCATCGTCGGCGGTGAGCTGCTGTCCCACGATCGCTGGTACTGGGCGGTGCTGACCTGCTGGATCGTGTTCCTCAACACCGCCTCCACGGGCGAGATCCTGGTCAAGGGCTACCGCCGTCTGCTGGGCACGGTGCTCGGCGTCCTGGCCGGCATCCTGCTGGCGGGTGCCGTAGGCAGTCACACCTGGACGGCGTTCGCGCTGGTGCTGCTGTTCGTCTTCGCGATGTTCTACTCGGCACCGCTGTCATACACGCTGTCGTCCTTCTTCGTCACCGCGGCGCTCGGACTCCTGTACACCCTGCTGCAGACCTACAGCCTCTCGGTGCTGGTGCTGCGCATCGAGGAGACCGCGCTCGGCGCGGCCTGCGGGGTGATCGCGGCCGCCCTGATCCTGCCGGTGCAGACGGACCGCCGTACGAACGAACTGCTCGCCACCGTGCTGGAACGGCTCGGCGAGGTCACCCGCAGTTCCGTCGACCAGCTCAGTGGCGGACCGCCCGTCGAGCTGCTCGACCAGGCGCGCGAACTGGACCAGGCGCTCGCCGACCTGCGGGCCGCCGTGCAGCCGCTCACGCATCCGGTGACGCCGTTGCGGGCCCGCAAGGAGACCGCCCGCTACGTCGTCGCGCTGCTGGAGACCTGCGCCTATCACGCGCGTTCGCTGGCGGCGACTGCCGAGCTGTTGCCCACCCATCCCTCGATCGCGGCGGATCCCCGGCTGCGGCGAGCGGCGGGGCGCATCGCGCACAACATCGAGGCGATCGCCGCGCATGTCACCGACGAGCTCTCCACGGCCGGCATCGAGACCGGCCCGAGCATCGCCTCGCTCCTGGGCCGGACCGTCCCCGGCGCACCGCGCTACGGCCGCGTCACCGACCGTGTCCTGCGCCATCTGCAACGCCTCGACGAGGCCGTGTCCGGTCTGGCCCGCCCCCTGGGCGTGCCCGTGAAGGCATCGGACGGCTGACGGCTTCCCCGCGATACCGGGGATCGGGGCACGTCCCGGCGATACCGGGGTACGCGGAAGTCATGACCGATGTCGTGGACTCAGACGAACTGCTGAGGCGCATGCAGCGTGCCAGGGCCTATGCCCGGCGGGAGGAGCGGGTCTGGCAGGCCCGCAGCAACGAGCTGGAGCATGCCGACCCCGCGGCAGCCCGGGACGCCGACGTGCGGGTGATCGCCTACGAGACCGTGATCAACGTGCTGGACGAGTTCCTCTCCCCCGGCTCGCACGCCGAGGACGGCTGACCGGCGCCGCCGATTGGCAGCGCCCCCGGTGGGCACCCGAGGGCGCATGACGGCCGATCGCACCCGGGCCCCCGTCCTGGATCCGAGCGATCCTCGACTGGAGACGGTCAGGATGGTGGCGGAGGGCGAGTGAAACCGGTCACTTACCCCGGTCTCGGGTGCGCGGAATCCGCCGAGATGGTTTACGGTTCATTCATAAGTGGTCTCGGGGTAGACCGCGGGCAGACCGCAATCGTCCCCCCTGCACCACCAAATACGGCCCTGGCTGGTCTCCCCCGTCCAGCCAGGGCTTTTTAATGCCGCGAGCGCCCCCGGCCCGCGAGGATTCCCGGCCAGAACCGAAACCACGCTCCGCCGAGGTGCTCACGACGTCGGTAGCGGCTGAAATGGACGCAGGGAAGCACCGGAACCTCAGTCGTCGGTGAGGAGCCCCGCGTCATGACCAAAGCGATCAAACTGCTGACCGCCCTTCCGCCGCCTCAGCGCCAGCATCTGATGGCGCTCGCCCGGGAGGTCTCCTTCCCGGAGGACGCCCGGATCTTCGAGGCGGGCGGCACGGCCGACCGCTTCTGGGTCATCCGCTCCGGCGCCGTCTCCCTCGACCAGCGCGTGACCTCCGTGCAGCGGGTCACCGTGGCCAGCCTCGGCGCGGGTGATCTGCTCGGCTGGTCCTGGCTGTTCCCGCCGTACCAGTGGGACTTCGGCGCGGAGGCCTTCAGCCCCGTGCGCGCCTACGAGTTCGAGGCCGAGGCGGTGCTCCGGCTGTGCGAGGCGGAACCGGCGCTCGGAATGTCCCTGATCCGGCACGTCGCCGAAATCCTCGCGCACCGGCTGGAGATGACCCGGGGCAGGCTCATGGAGCAGTACGGGCAGCATCGGCGCAGCGCGCTCTGACCTTCAGACCCGGTAGCGGCGCAGGGCGGGCACCGCCGCGGCGAGGCCCAGCATCGCGACGACGACGAGCAGTCCGCCGCCCACGGTCGCCGTGCGCGCGCCGAAGGATGACCCCGCCGTGCCGTGCAGCACGTCGGCGAGGCGCGGGCCGCCCGCCACGACCACCGTGAAGACGCCTTGCATCCGGCCGCGCATCTCGTCGCTGGCGGCGGACAGCAGGATCGACCCGCGGAAGACCATCGAGACCATGTCGGCGACCCCCGCCAGGGCCAGGAACACCACCGCGAGCCACAGGCTGCCGCTCAGTCCGAATCCGGTGATGGCGGCGCCCCAGGCGACGACCGCGCCGATCACCATCCAGCCGTGCCGGCGGGCCCGGGAGAACGTGCCGGAGAACAGTCCGCCCAGCACGGCACCGATGGGAATCGCCGCGAACAGCAGGCCGAGAGCGAGCCCTTCGCCGTACGACCCGTAGGTCTGGCTCGCGAGTTGCGGGAACAGGGCGCGGGGCATACCGAAGACCATGGCGATGATGTCGGCCAGGAACGACAGCAACAGCACCTTGTGCAGGGCCATGTACCGGAAGCCGTCCACGATCTCCCGTAGGCCAGCGCGGCGTTGGGTGGTGCCGGCCGAGGGCGGCAGCGCGGGCAGCCGTACGACGGCCCAGACGGTGACGCACAGGGCCAGCGCGTCGATGAGGTACAGCTCGGCCAGGCCGATCACGGGGATGAGCACGCCTGCCAGCAGCGGTCCGGCCACCTGGCCCGTCTGCATGACCGTCGAGCCGAGGGCGTTCGCCGCGGGCAGTTCGTCGGCGGGCACCAGGCGGGCGATGGAGGCGCTGCGGGCCGGGGCGTTGAGCCCCCAGAACGCCTGTTGCACGGCGAGCAGCACCATCAGCACGGCCACCGACGCGAGGCCGGTGACGGCCTGGAGCCAGAACAGCACCGAGGTGACCGCGATGCCGCTGTTGGTGATCAGCAGCAGCTTGCGCCGGTCCATGCTGTCGGCGATGGCCCCACCCCACAGCGCGAACACCACCAGCGGCAGCAGCCCGGCGAGACTCGCGGCGCCCACCCAGGCCGAGGAGCCGGTGATGTCGTAGATCTGCTTGGGCACGGCGACAGCGGTGAGCTGGCTGCCGACGGCCGTGACGATGGTCGAGGACCACAGGCGGCGGTAGGCCGGGCGGCGCAGGGGCCGGGTGTCCATGGCCCAGCGTCGCCGGCCGCGCCGCGCGGGTATCACCGCGGACGGGTCCTTCTCCTGTGGTTCGGTGCTGCTCTCGCTGGTGTCCACGCGCTTCCTGGATGCTCGTTACATCTTTCTCGTCGGGGATCACTATCGCAGCACCGGGCGGGTGTTCGGAGGACGGATCAGGCGCCGCCGCCCCCGGAGATGAGGGAGACCCCCAGGACGACCATCGTCACGGCGACCAGTCCGTCCAGCACGCGCCACGCGACGGGCTTCGCAAGGTGGCGGCTCAGCAGGCGGGCCCCGAAGCCCAGCGCCGCGAACCAGCACAGGCTGGCGACTACGGCGCCGAGGCCGAACGTCCAGCGCATCGGCCCTTGGTCGGCGGCGACCGTGCCGAGCAGGAAGACGGTGTCGAGGTAGACGTGCGGGTTGAGCCACGTCATCGCGAGGCAGGTCAGCACCGCCCGCCGCCGTGACCGCACCGCCTCGCCGTCCGCGAGCAGGGCGCCACCCGGCTTGAGGGCGCGGCGGGCGGCGAGGGCGCCGTAGCCGAGCAGATACACCCCGCCGACCCAGGCGACCGCCGTGAGCACCCCGGGCCAGGCCACGACCACCGCGCCGACGCCTGCCACGCCCAGGGTGATCAGGAGTGCGTCGGACAGGGCGCAGATGCCGACGACGGCGAGGACCGCGTCGCGGCGGATTCCCTGGCGCAGCACGAAGGCGTTCTGGGCGCCGATGGCGACGATCAGTGAGAGGCCGGTGCCGAATCCGGCGGCCGCGGTGGTCAAGGCGTTTGTCATGCCATTGACGCTAGGGAAGCGATCTCTTTACGTACAGCTAAAGATTCTTACGTATCATTAGCTCTCGTGAAGACCGAGCTGACCGAGCTTCCCCTCGACCAGGTGCGGACCCTGCTCGCCGTGGTCGACGAGGGCACCTTCGACGCGGCCGCCGCGGCGCTGCATGTGACGCCGTCCGCGGTGAGTCAGCGGGTGAAGGCCCTGGAGCAGCGCACGGGGCGGGTGCTGCTGGTGCGCACGAAACCGGTGCGGCCGACGGAGTCGGGCTCGGTCGTCGTCCGGTTCGCCCGTCAGCTGGCCCGGCTGGAGCGGGACGCGCGGGCCGAGCTCGGCATGAGCGGCGCCGGGGAGGCGACCCAGGTGTCGATCGCGGTCAACGCCGACTCGCTGGCGACGTGGTTCCTGGCGGCGCTGACCCGGGTCCCGGAGGAGCCACAACTCTGCTTCGAGCTGCGCCGCGAGGACGAGAGCCGTACCGCGATGCTGCTGCGGGAGGGCCTGGTGATGGCCGCGGTGACCTCCTCGCCGGATCCCGTGGCCGGGTGTTCCGTACGGCCGCTGGGCCGGATGCGCTATCTGGCGGCGGCGAGCCCGGAGTTCGCCGAGCGGCATCTCGGCGGCTCGCTCGGGGACGCGCTCATGCGGGCGCCGGTGATGTCCTTCGACCGCAGTGACGATCTCGAGGACGCGTTCGTCCGCAGGCTGCGGCACACCCGCACGGGCGCGAGTGGCCTACGGCACTACGTCCCCACCTCCGAGGGCTTCCTGTCGGCTGTGGTCGCCGGACTGGGCTGGGGCCTGCTCCCCGAGGTCCAGGCGGAACCCCTCCTCGAAGCCGGCCGCCTCGTGCACCTGGCCCCGGACCGGCCTCTCGACGTCCCGCTGTACTGGCAGCAGTGGAAACTGGACTCACCGGCGCTGGCGGCGGTCACGGATGCGGTGACGGCAACGGCGGAGGAGGCCCTGCGCGGCTGAGCAGGCCGGGCGACTTGTCACCGACGGTTCTGTCACGCCTCCGAGGGACGCGGGGAACTGCGCGACCGGCCCCAACGGCGCCGCACCCGAACAACGGCGTATCGCGGCACCACCTTCACAGCCCTACAACCTTCAAACCCCTACATCGTCGCCAACTCCGCCGCCGCGCTCGTCAAGAGCATCTCCAGCGCCGTCGGATACGCGCTGGTCACCATCCGGTTGGCCAGCAAAGGCGCCGCCTCGGCGATCCGAGGATGGGTGGCCCGGGGCAATCGCGCATACGTCGACCGCCACATGCTCTCGTCCGAACGCAGCGAGTCACTCGGCAGAGCCAACGACGCGGCGTCGAGCGCCGCGAACGCCAGCGCCTGGTCGATGAAGGCGTGGTAGATGCGCACGGTGTCCGGCAGCGAGAAGCCGGCGGTCCGCAGGACGTCCAGCACCGCCTCGTCGGCGGCGAGCTCGTTGGCACGGCCGGTGACCCGGCTGGTCGTCAGCGCGGCGGCCTGCGGATGGGCCACGTACGCGGCGTGGATGCGCAGCCCGACAGCCCGCAGGTCCTCCCGCCACTCCCCCGCCCGCTCCCAGCCCTCCAGCGCCTGGCCCATGAGGGCGTCGCCGATGGCGAGGGTCAGATCGTCCATGCCGCGGAAGTAGCGGTACAGCGTGCTCGGGTCCGCGTCGAGGGCCAGCCCCAGGCGGCGGGCGGTGAGGCCGGCGCTGCCGTGTTCGCGCAGCATGCGCAGGGCCGTCTCGACGATGAGCCGCTCGGAGAGCACCATGCCGCTTTTCGTGGGACGGCGTCGGCGCCGTTTCTCCTCCGGAACGACCGGTTTCGGCACCATGCTCTCCGTCCCTGTGCCGCAGTCCATGCCGCACACTCCGCCTTATGCCAACGCCATTGACCTTACGTGAACGGACCGCGTTGTATCTCTCGCGGGGCCCCATCACGTCGTAGACCTTCAAGCCGAGGGAGTCTTGTCATGCGTGTACTGCTCGTGGGTGCCGGCGGGGTGGGTACCGCCATCACCCGGATCGCCGCCCGGCGTCCGTTCTTCGAGGCGATGGTGGTCGCCGACTACGACCCTGCGCGCGCCGAGGCGGCCGTGGCGGCCCTCGGCGGCGACGCCCGGTTCCGGCCGGAGCGCGTCGACGCGAACGACGAGGCGGCGGTTGCCGCACTGCTGGAGCAGCACGGGTGCGACGTGCTGCTCAACGCCACCGACCCGCGGTTCGTGATGCCGCTCTTCGGCGCCGCCCGCACGGCCGGGGCCACCTATGTCGACATGGCGATGTCGCTGTCACGGCCGCACCCGGATCGGCCGTACGAGGAGTGCGGGGTGAAGCTGGGCGACGCCCAGTTCGAGGCGGCCGCCGACTGGGAGAAGGCCGGCGCGCTGGCCCTCGTCGGCATGGGCGTGGAACCGGGCCTGTCGGATGTGTTCGCCCGGCACGCGGCCGACGAACTGTTCGACGAGATCGAGGAGATCGGCGTCCGCGACGGCGCGAACCTCACCGTGGACGGCTATGACTTCGCGCCGTCCTTCAGCATCTGGACGACTATCGAGGAGTGCCTCAACCCGCCGGTCGTCCACGAGGCCGGCCGCGGCTGGTTCACCACCGAGCCGTTCAGTGAGCCCGAGGTGTTCGACTTCCCCGAGGGCATCGGCCCGGTCGAGTGCGTGAACGTGGAGCACGAGGAGGTGCTCCTGATGCCGCGCTGGATCGACGCACGCCGGGTGACCTTCAAGTACGGCCTGGGCGAGGAGTTCATCGGCACGCTGAAGACGCTGCACCTGCTGGGCCTGGACAGCACCGAGCCGGTGACCGTGCCGAGCGCCTCCGGGCCGGTGGCGGTCTCTCCCCGGGACGTCGTCGCCGCGTGTCTGCCGGACCCGGCGACGCTGGGCGAGCGGATGCACGGCAAGACCTGCGCGGGCACCTGGGTACGGGGCGTCAAGGACGGCAAGCCGCGTGAGGTGTACCTCTACCACGTGGTCGACAACCAGTGGTCCATGGCGGAGTACGGCAGCCAGGCCGTGGTGTGGCAGACCGCCATCAACCCGGTCGTCGCCCTCGAACTCCTCGCCACCGGTGCCTGGTCGGGCGCGGGCGTGCTGGGCCCGGAGGCCTTCCCGGCCCGCCCCTTCCTGGACCTGCTGACCGCCTACGGCTCCCCGTGGGGCATGCGCGAACAGTGACTGGATCCGCCGGTGTCCAACCGGGTTTCACTCACGCATCGACAGGCGACTCGCATACGAGTAATGCTCCACCGAGGGCACGTCGACGATCGCAGGTGACTTTGATGGACGACTGGCGAGGGCACGGCGCCTGCCGCCATGAGGACCCGGACCTCTTCTTCCCGATCGGCACGTCCGGACCGACCCTGCTGCAGACGGAGCAGGCGAAGGCCGTCTGCCGGCGCTGCTCCGTCCGGGAGGAGTGTCTGCGCTGGGCGCTCGACATGGACCAGTTCATCGGGATCTGGGGTGGCAAGAGCGAAGCCGAGCGAAGGGCGTTGCGGCAGCGGGCCGGATGATCCATGGATCAACCGCTCGCGCCACTCGGCGAGTTCGCTGGTGGGACCCTGAGCCGTTCGGGGGACGTCAGCGGGCCAACGACTCGGCGTCGCCCATGATGATGACGGGACGCCGCTCGGGATCCAGCGCCAGCAGCAGCTGCCTCATGTGCTCCCGCGCGAGACTGACGCAGGCCTGGGTGGGTGCTTCGTGGTCCACGTGGAGCCAGATGCCGCCGCCGAGCCCGGTGCCGAGCGGGCGGACCCGGTCGAGGGGCGAGGTGCCCGTCCTGCGGTTGTAGTCGATGGCGATCACATAGTCGAAGGAACCGGCGAGAGGTTCGCCCTCGAAGCCGGTACCGCTGGCGGTGAATCCGTCGCTGTAGTGGTACGACAGCCTGGTCCCGGGGTCATCGAGCAGGCCCCCGGCGTCCGTCAGTGTGTAGACCCCGATGGGTGAGCGCAGGTCGCCGGCAAGGTGGTTGTCGGTCCAGCCGCGCAAGGCGTTGCGAGCGGGCCAGCTGCTGCCCGCCCTCCAGCCGGTGTCAGTGCGCTCGTACAGGACGGCGGTGGAGTACGAGGAGTCCCTGCCGCGTCCGGTCACGACAACGGCCTGCCGGGTCTCGGACGGCACCCTGGCCCAGGTCACCGGGCCCAGTCCGGGCAGCTTCCGCGCGGCGGCTCGGGCGGCGGCCTCGGTGGCGGCTCGGGCGGCGGCTTCGGCGGCGTGGGCGGGCTTGGGGGCCCGGGTGACGGCGGGCTCCTCATCCGGCGTCACAGTGGCACCGGCGCCGCAGCCGGTCAGCAGCAGGGAGGCGACCAGCAGGGCGACACGGGACTTGTGCGTCATCATGCATCGTCCTTGACCGACACTTGTAAGGAACTTGTAAGGATCCGTCGGTTTCGGCGGGTCGCCACGCGCATCCGAGGGGCTTGCATCCGAGCGCGAGCGTCCGAGAAAGGCCCGGCATGAGCGTTCGCATCCGTCGCGTCTACGAAGCCCCCGAACCCGAGGACGGCGTGCGTGTCCTGGTCGACCGGCTGTGGCCGCGCGGTCTGTCGAAGGACGCGGCCCACGTCGACGAGTGGCCCAAGGGACTCACCCCGTCGACCGAGCTGCGCCGCTGGTATCACGCGGGTGAAGGGTCGTACGAAGAGTTCGCCGACCGCTACGAGGCAGAGCTGGCCGCTCCGGAGGCGGCCGGGCTCCTCGACCAGGTACGGAAGTTGGCGGACAAGGGCGCCGTGACCCTGCTGACCTCGTCGAAGACTCCCGAGCAGAGCCACGCCGCCGTACTGGCCCGTCTCCTCCAGGCGTGAGGAGACGGGCCGTACGCCGCCGTCAGGCCGTCTGCCGCGCCGCGGCCCGTCCCGCCGTGCGGCCCGAGAAGAGGCAGCCGCCGAGGAAGGTGCCCTCCAGGGCGTTGTAGCCGTGGACGCCACCACCGCCGAAGCCGGCGACCTCGCCGGCCGCGTACAGGCCGTCGATGGGCGTCCCGTCGGCTCCGAGCGCGCGGGAGTCGAGGTCGGTCTGGATGCCGCCGAGGGTCTTGCGGGTCAGGATGTGCAGCTTGACGCCGATCAGCGGGCCGGCCGCGGGGTCGAGGATGCGGTGCGGGGTGGCGACGCGGCCGAGGCGGTCGCCGACATAGCGGCGGGCGTTGCGGATGCCCTGCACCTGGGCGTCCTTGCTGTAGGGGTTCGCGATCTGCAGGTCACGGGCCTCGATCTGGCGCCGGACGCCCTCCGCGTCGAGCAGCGGCTTGTCCGTCAACTGGTTCATCTTCTCGACCAGCTGCTCCAGGTTCGGCGCGGTCACGAAGTCCGCGCCGTTGCGCACGAACGCCGCCACCGGCCCCGGGGCGCCCTTGCCGAGCACCCGCTCCTTCAGGAACCCGGCGCGGTCCTTGGCGGTGATGTCGGGGTTCTGCTCGGAGCCCGACAGCGCGAACTCCTTCTCGATGATCTTCTGGCTGAGGATGAACCAGGAGTGGTCGTGGCCGGCGATGTCCGCGTCCGTGCGCAGGTGCTTGAGGGTACCCAGGGTGTCGTAGCCCGGCAGGCACGGGTCGGGCAGCCGGCGGCCGAGGGCGTCGAACCACATGGAGGACGGTCCGGGCAGGATGCGGATGCCGTGGCCGGGCCAGATCGGGTCCCAGTTCTGCAGGCCCTCGGTGTAGTGCCACATCCGGTCGCGGTTGACCAGCCGTACGCCCGCCTCCGCGCTGATGTCGAGCATCCGGCCGTCGACGTAGGCGGGGACACCGGTGACCATCTCGGTGGGCGGGGTGCCGAGGCGCTCGGGCCAGTAGCGGCGGACGATGTCGTGGTTGGCGCCGATGCCGCCGCTGGTGACGACGACGGCCTGGGCGGTCAGCTCGAACTCGCCGGCCCGGTCACGGTTGGAGGCGACGCCCCGCGGAGAGTTGTCGTCTGCCAGAACGGTGCCGCGCACTCCGCGTACCGCGCCCTCCGCTATGACGAGCGCGTCGACCTGGTGCCGGTGGTAGAAGGTGAGCAGCCCGTCGCGCGCGGCCTGCTTGGCGTACCGGACGAAGGGCTCCACGACCCCCGTGCCGGTGCCCCAAGCGATGTGGAACCGGGGCACCGAGTTGCCGTGACCGTCGGCACGCAGGTCGCCGCGCTCGGCCCAGCCGACCGTGGGCAGGAACTTGATGCCGTGCGTGTCCAGCCAGGTCCGCTTCTCACCGGCGGCGAACTCCACGTACGCGCGCGCCCAGCGCACCGCCCACGAGTCCTCGTCGTCCACGCGGTCGAACTGGGCGCTGCCCTGCCAGTCGTTCCAGGCCAGGTCGAGGGAGTCCTTGATGCCCAGGCGCCGCTGCTCCGGGGAGTCGACGAGGAAGAGCCCGCCGAAGGACCAGAAGGCCTGTCCGCCGAGGTTGGCGGCGTTCTCCTGGTCCACCAGCGCGACCCTGCGGCCCCGGCTGGTCAGTTCGCTCGCGGCGACCAGGCCCGCGAGTCCTGCTCCGACGACGATGACGTCGGCATCCATGGCGACCGTCCCTTCCTCATGTCCTCATGCGGTGGTGTCGCTGCCGTCGGTGAGCAGCGCGGTGAGCAGTTGCCCCAGCCAGACGCGAGCGTGCTCGACGTCCTTGTCCAGCAGCAGTTGGGTGGTGACTCCGTCGTAGGCGGCGACCACGGCGTGCGCGGCGCCGTCGATGTCGCCGAGTACGGCGGGCAGTGCGCTGTGCACCTGTGCGCGGGAGAGCCGGTCGGCGATCGCCCCGCGCAGTCGTGCCCGGTGTTCCAGCAGGGTCCGCGCGACGGCCGGGTCGCGGGCGGCGTGCACCAGGAAGTCCGTCTTCACCAGCAGCCAGTCGCGGTCCAGCAGCAGCACGTCCGTCACCCGGTCCACGGCGGCCGGCACGTCCAGGTCGGGCCCGTCCAGGGCGAGGGCCCCGGACACCTGCTCCGCGATCAGGTCCGCGCGCTGCTGGTAGAGGGCGAAGAACAGCTCGTCCAGGCTGTCGAAGTTGGAGTAGAAGGCGCCCCTGCTGTAGCCGGCGGCCTCGCAGACCTCCTCGATGGAGACGCGGCCGAACCCCTTGGCCGCGAACACCGCGAACGCGGCGTCGAGGAGATTGGCGCGCGTGCGGACGCGGCGCCTGGTGACGCGCTTGGTCGTGCCCTCCACCGCCATGTCCGGACCTCCATTCGATACGGGAATGTATCCGATACATGAATGTATCCAAAGAGGGTGCGGGGAAGAGCGGAAAATCTCATGGGAACAGATTTTCGATTCAGCGGTACGCTGGAACCATGGCCACGCACCTCCAGGGCTCCCTGTTCGACCAGACCGACGAGCTGCGGCTCGGGTCCCTCCCCGGGATCCGCCGTACCTCGCTCGGCCACGGCGCCTGGATCGACGTCCTGCCCGGCTGGCTCAGCGGGGCCGACGCCCTGTTCGAACAGCTGGCAGCCGAGGTGCCCTGGCGCGCGGAGCGGCGCACGATGTACGACAACGTCGTCGACGTACCTCGCCTGCTCGCCTTCTACGGCGCTGACGACGCCCTGCCGCACCCTGTCCTGGTGGAGGCGCGCGACGCTCTGTCCGCGCACTACGCCGAGGAGTTGGGCGAACCGTTCACCACGGCCGGGCTCTGCTACTACCGCGACGGCCGGGACAGCGTCGCCTGGCACGGGGACCGGATCGGGCGGGGCGCGCGCGAGGACACGATGGTCGCGATCCTCTCGGTGGGTGCGCCCCGGGATCTGCTGCTGCGCCCTGCGCGTGGCGGCGAGACGGTGCGCAGGCCGCTGGGACACGGCGACCTCATCGTGATGGGCGGCTCCTGCCAGCGGACATGGGAACACTCCATTCCGAAGACCACGCGCGCCGCGGGACCGCGCATCAGCATCCAGTTCCGCCCGCACGGCGTGCACTGAGGCGGAGAGGCGGCCGCTTCGGGTGCGCGCGGGGGCTGCCTCCGGTGGACGGTGCCGGGGGCAGCCCTTCCACCGGGCAACGCCTCATCACGCCCCCACACCGGTCCGGACCCGCCGAACACGCTTGCCCCGCGATCTGCTTTGCTGTGTCCGTCGAGCACGGACCTCACACGCGGGACGATCATGCGCGCAGATGTGCAGCAAGTCGCGGACGGCACCTATCTGGTGCACGGCAGCAACACCAACTGGGTGATCCTGACCGAGGGGGAGGCCGTCACGCTGATCGACACGGGCTACCCCGGGGACCGGCCGAAGCTCCTCGCCTCCCTTGCCGAGGTGGGCAGTTCACCGGAGGCCGTCAGCGCCGTACTGATCACCCACGCACACACCGACCACCTGGGCAACGCCGAGTACCTGCGCGCCGCGTACGGCACACCCGTGTACCTCCACGAGGCCGAAGTACCGCACGCGCGCCGGGAGTTCCTGCACCAGGTCGGCGTCGGGACGGTCCTGAGGAACGGCTGGCGGCCCGGTGTCCTGCCCTGGGCGATCCACGCGATCCGCTCCGGCGGCACCGCGCACGTCCCGGTCGCCTCCCCCGAGCCGTTCCCGTCGGCCGGCCCGCTGGACCTGCCCGGCCGGCCCGTCCCGGTGCACACGCCCGGCCACACCGACGGGCACTGCGCCTACCATCTGCCCGGCGCCGGTGTGGTGGTCTCGGGCGACGCCCTGGTCAGCGGGCACCCCACCTCCCGGATCAAGGGGCCGCAGCTGCTGCCCGACATGTTCCACCGCGAGCGGGCCCGCGCCGTGGCCTCGCTGGACGTCCTCGAAGGCCTCAAGGGAGATGTGATGCTCCCCGGGCACGGCCCCGTCCACCGTGGAGCGGTGCAGGAAGCTGCTCTTCAGGCCCGGGAGCGCGCGCTCTAAGGTGAGCTGACGATCACGGCTAGGCGAGGACGAACGCCCCATGGCACTGCAGATCAGCGCGACGAACCCGGAGCACCCCGCGCTCCTGCTGGAACTGCCCTGGCAGCTGCCGCTGGAGGAGTGGCCGGAGGACATCCTGGTCCCGCTGCCGCGCGGCATATCCCGGCACGTCGTGCGCTACGCCCGCGCGGGCAGCGAGGTGATCGCCGTCAAGGAGCTCGCCGAACGCCCGGCGCTGCGCGAGTACGAGCTCCTGCGCGACCTGGACCGCATCGGCATCCCGTCCGTCGACCCGCTCGCCGTGGTCACCGGCCGCACCGACGCCGACGGCGGCTCCCTGGAGTCGGTCCTGATCACCCGGCATTTGGGCGGCTCGATGCCGTACCGCTCGATGTTCGAGACGACGATGCGCCCGGCGACCATGCACCGCCTCATGGACGCGCTGGCCGTGCTGCTGGTCCGCCTCCACCTCGCCGGGTTCGCCTGGGGCGACTGCTCGCTGTCCAACACGCTGTTCCGGCGCGACGCCGGCGCCTACGCCGCGTATCTGGTGGACGCGGAGACGGGCGATCTGCACCCGCAGCTCAGCAACGGCCAGCGCGACTACGACCTGGACCTCGCCCGGGTCAACATCAGCGGTGAGCTGCTGGACCTGGAGGCGTCCGGGGCGCTGCACCCCTCGGTGGACCCGATCGAGTTCGGCACCGAGATCTGCGCCCGCTACCACGGCCTGTGGGAAGAACTGACCCGCACATCGGTGTACCCGGCGGGCAAGTACCACTACATAGAACGCCGGATACGGCGACTGAACGAACTCGGTTTCGACGTGGCCGAGATGCAGATCGAGCACGCCACGAACGGCGACACGGTCACCTTCGTGCCCAAGGTCGTCGACGCCGGCCACCACCAACGGCAACTGCTGCGTCTGACGGGCCTGGACACCGAGGAGAACCAGGCCCGACGCCTCCTGAACGACCTGGAGAGCTGGATGGCCACCCAGGACGACTACGCCCCGGGCGACCCCCTCGGCGCCCGCCCCGAGGTCCTCGCGCACCGCTGGGTGCGGGACGTCTTCCGCCCCACCGTGCGGGCCGTACCGCTGGAACTGCGCGGCTCCATGGACGCGGCCGAGATCTACCACGAGCTGCTCGAACACCGCTGGTACCTGTGCGAGCGGGCGCAGCACGACGTCGGCCTGGACGGGGTGGTCGAGGACTACATCACGAACATCCTGCCCAAGGCCCGGGAGACCCTGCAGCCGACGACGTCCGACTGAAGTCCGGCCGGCTCAGTCGTGCGGCACCACGGCCACCGGGCAGTCGGCGAGGTGCAGCATGCCGTGCGCCACCGAGCCGATCCGGGCGCCCACGGCAGTGCGGTGGGCACGACGCCCCACGACCATCAGCTGGGCCCGCCCGGAGACCGACAGCAGCACCTGGCCGCCGCTGCCCATCTCCACGTGCTCGACGACGGAGACGTGTGGGAAGCGCTCCCGCCACGGCCGCAGCGCCTCGCCCAGCGCCTTCTTCTCGTACGGCTCCAGTCCCCCGGCCTCGTCGAGGAGCTTCAGGGAGCCCGGGCTGTAGGCGAACAGCGGCGGCAGGGTCCAGGCACGCACGGCGCGCACCGTCGCGCCACGCGCCGCGGCCGTCTCGAAGGCGAACCGCAGCGCGGCGGCGCTGTCCTCGGGGTCGCCCTGCTGACCCACGACGATCTCGCGCCCGGCGGCCTCGGCGGACGGCTCGTCCCCGGCGCGTACCCGCACAACGGGCCGCGTGGCCCCGGCGATCGTCTGCTGCCCGACGGAGCCCAGCAGGAACCCGACGACCCGGCCGTGGCCGCGCGAGCCCAGCACCAGTATTTCGGCCTCGCCCGCGGCGGCGATGAGCGTCTCGGCGGGCGGGCCCTCGACGATGTCGGTGGTCACGTCCAGGCCCGGGTGCCGCTCGGTGACGGTGCGGGCCGCCTCGGCCAGTCCGTCGCGCACCCACTGTGCCTGGGTGCCCTCGTCCCCCGCGTCGATCGCGTCGTGCGACTGGAACCGCCAGGCGTGCACCACCCGCAGGGGGAGCCCCCGGCGGACGGCTTCGCGGGCGGCCCAGGCCAGCCCGGCGAGGCTCTCCTCCGATCCGTCCACCCCTGCCGTGATCGGGCGCGTCATTCCGGCTGCCTCCTCGTGTCGCGGTCACGTCCGTCGAACCCCAGTCTTCACTACCCTGCACCCATGGCTTTGGAGTGGGAGCAGGTGAACGTCGACGCGGCCGACGCCGTGGCCCTCGGCCGCTGGTGGGCGGCGGCTCTCGGCTGGGTCGTGCTGAACGACTCGGCCGACGAGTTCGAGATCAGGCCCGCGCCGGACCGGCTGCCCGGCCTGATCTTCGGGCCGGTCCCGGAGGGCAAGACGGTCAAGAACCGTCTCCACCTCGACTTCCGCCCCGACGACCAGGAGGCCGAGGTTGCCCGCCTCCTCGCACTCGGCGCGCGCCACGCGGATGTCGGGCAGAGCGGCGAGGAGCCGTGGGTCACGCTGGCGAATCCCGAAGGCAACGAGTTCTGCGTGCTCGGCCCACGGCGCGCCTGAGATCGGGCGGCGCCCGCATACCTGAGCGAAGCGGGCGGATCGAACATACGATGGCCGAAAGTCGGCTCGGCGACCGCGCCTCCTGACGCTCACCGCCGCGCCGTGAACGCGAAGCCCGGGGTGGGAGACGTATGGCACAGGCGTCCGACGCAGCGCGGACCGTCATCCTGACCGTGGACGACGACCCGGGAGTGTCCCGGGCGGTCGCCCGCGATCTGCGGCGGCGCTACGGCGAGTCGCACCGCATCGTGCGCGCGGAGTCCGGCGAGTCCGCGCTGCAGGCGCTGCGCGAGCTGAAGCTGCGCGGCGATCTCGTGGCCGTGATCCTGGCCGACTACCGCATGCCCCAGATGAACGGCATCGAGTTCCTCGAACAGGCCCTCGACGTCTATCCCGGCGCGCGCCGCGTGCTGCTGACCGCGTACGCGGACACGAGCGCGGCGATCGACGCGATCAACGTCGTCGATCTCGATCACTACCTGCTCAAACCGTGGGATCCGCCGGAGGAGAAGCTCTACCCGGTCCTGGACGACCTGCTGGAGGCGTGGCGGCGCAGCGACTACCGGCCGGTGCCCAGCACCAAGGTCGTCGGCCACCGCTGGTCGGCGCGCTCCTCGGAGGTGCGGGAGTTCCTGGCCCGCAACCAGGTGCCGTACCGCTGGTACTCCGCCGACGAGCCCGAGGGCCGGCGGCTGCTGGCCGCCGCCGAGCAGGACGGGCAGCGGCTGCCACTGGTGATCACGCCGGACGGGACGCCCCTGGTGGCTCCCGAGGCGCCCGAGTTGGCCTCGAAGGTGGGGCTGGCCACGATGCCGACGGCCGACTTCTACGACCTCGTCGTCATCGGCGGCGGACCGGCCGGGCTCGGCGCTGCCGTGTACGGGGCGTCCGAGGGGCTGCGGACCGTGCTGGTGGAGCGGTCGGCGACGGGCGGGCAGGCCGGGCAGAGCTCCCGGATCGAGAACTACCTCGGCTTCCCGGACGGCGTGTCGGGGGCGCAGCTCACCGACCGGGCCCGGCGGCAGGCGGCGCGGTTCGGCGCCGAGATCCTCACCGCGCGCGAGGTGACGGGACTGGAGGTCAGCGGGGCCGCCCGGATCGTACGGTTCTCGGACGGCTCGGCGGTCGCCGCGCACAGCGTGATCCTGGCGACCGGGGTGTCGTACCGGCAGCTGGCGGCGCCCGGCTGCGACGACCTGACCGGCCGCGGGCTGTACTACGGCTCGGCGCTCACGGAGGCGCCCGCCTGCCAGGGGCAGGACGTGTACATCGTCGGCGGCGCCAACTCCGCCGGGCAGGCGGCGATGTACCTGGCGCGGGGCGCCAAGTCGGTGACGCTGCTGGTCCGCGGCGAGTCCTTGTCGGCGTCCATGTCGTACTACCTGGTCCAGCAGATCGAAGAGGCGCCGAACATCTCGGTGCGGGCCCGGACGGTCGTGGAGTCCGCGCACGGCTCCGACCACCTGGAGCAGCTGACGCTGCGCGACGTGGACCACGGGGGGACCGAACTCGTCGACGCCCAGTGGATGTTCGTGTTCATCGGCGCTGCTCCACTGACCGACTGGCTGGACGAGACGGTGCTGCGGGACGAGCGCGGGTTCATCCTCGCCGGCCCCGACCTCTCGTCCGACGGGCGGCCGCCGGCCGGCTGGGAGCTGGACCGGCCGCCGTACCACCTGGAGACCAACGTCCCCGGCGTGTTCGTGGCGGGCGACGCGCGTTCCGAGTCCGCCAAGCGCGTCGCGTCCGCCGTCGGCGAGGGAGCCATGGCCGTCATGCTCGTCCACCGCTATCTGGAGCAGTCATGAGCGGGCAGTCGATGCCGTGCAACGCCCAGGAGATCGGGTCCCTGTTCCTGTTCGAGAAGCTCACCCCCGAGCAGCTCGGCAGGCTGTGCGACGAGGGGCGGGTGGAGTACTTCGAGCCCGGGCCCGTGTACACCGAGGGTGACCCCTCGACCTGCTTCTACGTGATGATCGAGGGCACGGTCGTGCTGTCCCGCCGGGTCGCCGGGGACGACGTGGAGGTGACGCGGACCTCGCAGCGCGGGGTGTATGCGGGGTCCATGCAGGCGTATCTGGGTGACCGGGTGCGGCAGGTCTACAACAACTCCATGCGCGTCACGGAGCCGACACGGTTCTTCGTGCTGCCCGCGGACACCTTCGCGCAGATCATGCAGGAGTGGTTCCCGATGGCGGTGCATCTGCTGGAGGGGCTCTTCTTCGGTTCGAAGAGCACCCAGCAGGCCATCGGGCAGCGCGAACGGCTGCTGGCGCTCGGCTCGTTGTCCGCCGGGCTCACGCACGAGCTCAACAACCCCGCCGCGGCGGCCGTACGGGCGACCTCCACGTTGCGCGAGCGCGTGGGCAAGATGCGGCACAAGCTCGCCATCATCACGCAGGGCTCCTACTCCCCCGAGGTCATCGCCAACCTCATCGAGATCCAGGAACGCACCGCCGAGCGAGTCGCCAAGGCCCCTACGCTCAGTCCGCTGGAGGCCGCCGACCGGGAGGACGCGCTCAGCGACTGGCTCGACGACCAGGGCATCCAGGAGGGCTGGCGGATCGCGCCCACCTTCGTCCAGGCCGGTCTCGACGTGGACTGGCTGGACCAGGTCGCGGCGGCCGTGGACGAGGAGATCCTGCCGAGCGCGATCGGATGGCTCAACTACACCGTCGAGACCGAGCTGTTGATGGACGAGATCAACGACTCGACCACCCGCATCTCGCACCTCGTGGACGCCGCCAAGCAGTACTCGCAGCTCGACCGCGCGCCCTTCCAGAACGCCGACGTGCACGAACTCCTCGACAGCACCCTGCTGATGCTGTCGGGCAAGATCGGCCCGCAGATCAAGGTCGTCAAGGAGTACGACCGTACGCTCCCGAGAGTCCCGGCGTACCCGGCGGAGCTCAACCAGGTGTGGACCAACCTGATCGACAACGCCGTCTCGGCCATCAACAGCGCGGGCGGTGAAGGGACGTTGACCGTGCGGACGGCTCCGGATCACGACCGGCTGATGGTGGAGTTCCGTGACACGGGCGTCGGTATCCCGGCGGAGAACCGGGGGCGGATCTTCGATCCGTTCTTCACGACGAAGCCCGTGGGTGAGGGCACCGGGCTCGGGCTCGACATCTCCTGGCGGATCGTGACCAACAAACACCACGGCACGATCCAGGTGCAGTCCGAACCGGGCGACACACGCTTCCAGGTCCTGCTTCCACTCACGTCCGAGGAGGCTTCATGAACGACGTCAACGGCATCGATCCGAACGTGCCGCCGAGCGGCAGTGGGTGCGGGGACTGCGACGAGGCCGGCGGGTGGTGGTTCCATCTGCGGCGGTGTGCGCAGTGCGGGCATGTGGGGTGCTGTGACAGCTCGCCCGCGAAGCATGCGACGGCGCATTTCCGGGAGACCGGACATCCCTTCGTGCAGAGCTTCGAGCCGGGTGAGAGCTGGTACTGGAACTACGACACGAACGAGATATACGAGTCGGGGCCCGAACTTGCGGCGCCCGGGAGTCATCCGGCCGAGCAGCCTACGCCGGGGCCCGCGGGGCGGGTGCCGGACGACTGGGCGAAGACGTTGCGCGCCTGAGGGGCAGGAGCCCTGTCGGTGGTGAGTGACAGGATGTATGCGTGTCGCAGACCTCTTTCACCACGCCGCTCATCGGGCGGGACGGCGAGCTGGCTCGCCTCTTCACGGCGCTGGAGCGGGCCCGGGACGGTGAGGCCCGGGCCGTCCTGATCGCCGGGGACGCCGGGGTGGGCAAGACCCGGGTGCTGGACGAGGTCGCCGGGCGGGCGGCTCGGGACGGGATGGTCGTCCTCACCGGGCACTGTGTCGATCTCGGTGATGTCGGGCTGCCGTACCTGCCGTTCACCGAGGTGCTGGGAGTGCTCGCCGGTGACGAGCGGTTCGCGGACGTCCTCGCCGCGCATCCGGTGGTCGGACAGCTGTTGGGGGGCGGCACGGACGCCGTCAGTGACCGGCTGCGGTTGTTCGAGGGCGTCGCCGGACTGCTGGCCGATCTGGCGGACGTCGCGCCGGTGCTGCTGGTGCTGGAGGACCTGCACTGGGCCGACCAGTCGTCGAGGGATCTGCTGCGGTTCCTGCTGAGTCGTGGCCTCTTGCAGCGGCAGGCGGGTGGGGCGCCCGCGCATCGGTTGGCCGTGCTCGCGTCGTACCGCGCGGACGACCTGCACCGGCGGCATCCGCTGCGGCCGCTGCTGGCCGAACTGGTGCGCCTGCCCGTCGTGGAGCGGCTGGAGCTGCGCCCGATGGCCGACACCGAGGTGGCCCGGCTGGTGCGCGCCGTCCAGGAGCGGCCGCTGCCGGACAGCACGGTCCGGCGGATCGTCGAGCGGGCCGAGGGAAACGCCTTCTACGCGGAGGAACTGGTCGCGGCGACGGACACCGAGGCCGGCGGGGTGCCCAGCGGGCTGGCAGACGTCCTCCTCATCCGGTTCGAGCAGCTGTCCGACACCACCCAGCAGGTGCTGCGTACGGCCGCCGTGGCGGGGCGTCGCGTCGAGCACGACCTGTTGCGGGGTGCCGTGGGGATTCCGGAGGAGGAGCTGGAGTCGGCGCTGCGTGAGGCCGTGGGACGGCAGTTGCTCGTGTCCGGCGACGGCGACACCTACGCGTTCCGGCACGCGCTCGCGCGTGAGGCGGTGTACGCGGATCTGCTGCCCGGTGAACGGGCCCGGCTGCACGGTGCGTTCGCCCGGCTGCTCGCCGGACGCGGCCGGCCGGACGAGACGGCGGCGGAGCGCGCCCACCACTACCGCGAGAGCCACGATCTGGCCGAGGCCCTGGCCGCCTCGCTGGAGGCCGCCGACCAGGCGCACCGGGTCGGCGCGCCCGCCGAGGAGCTACGGCACCTGGAGAGCGCCCTGGACCTGTGGTCGTCGGTGGAGCCGTCCGCGCGCCCGTCGGGCGAGGGCACCGACCGGGTGACGCTCACGCTGCGCGCGTCGGCCGCCGCCGCGCACGCCGGGGAGTCGCACCGCGCGGTCTCCCTCACCCGCTCCGCGCTCGCGGGCGTCGGCCAGGACACGGACGCCGAACTCGCCGCCCGGGTGCGCTACACGCTCGCCGGGAACCTGCTCGGCGTCGACAGCCTGACGGCGGCCTTCGCCTACAGCAGCGAGGCGCTCGCCCTGATCCCGGCGGAGCCCCCGTCGCGGACGTGGGTGTGGGCGGCGGCCACGCATGTCCTGGCGGCCCGCCACGTCGGGGAGAAGGAGACCGCCCTGCGGGTCGCCCGCGAAGCCCTGCGCACCGCCGAGAAACTCCAGGTGACGGACGCCCGGGCGGACCTGCTCATCTCGCTGGCCGTGCTCGAGGCCGGTGGGCGACGCACACCGCAGGGGCGTGAACGGCTGCGCGAGGCCCGGGATCTGGCGCGGCGTTCGGGCAACGCCCCGGTGGAGATGCGTGCCCTCTTCAGCCTCGCCGTCGGCTGCTACGAGTCCGGGGACCTCGAGGAATCGCTGCCCTGGTTGACGGAAGGGCTGGACCGGGCCCGGCGTGCCGGGTTGCTGTCCTCGCTGTATCCGCTGGAGATGCGGTACCTGCGGCTGCTCGTGCTGTACACGCTGGGCCGTTGGGACGAGTGCCTGAGCGTGGCGGCGGCCGACGCCGCCGTGCTGCCCGCGGCGGGCGGATACACGGCCGGTCCCGCGCTGTACGTCGCTCTCGCGCGCGGTGACTTCGCGGCCGTCGAGCAGGCCCACGCCCTGCTGGCGGGTCCCTTCGACTGGATGGGCACCCTCATCGCGGGGATCGCGCTCACCGACGCCGCCGCGTGGCGCGGTGACGTGGAGGCGGCGGTGGAGCGGATGCGGTCCTCGGTCGCGGCGCTCACCGACGACGCGGGGTCGCTTCCCGACGCCACGGTCCGGCTGGCCGCCCTCGCGCTGTCCGCGGTCGGCGACCGGGCGGCCGAGCTGCGCCTGGCCGGTGACGAGGCGGGGCTGCGCCGCTGGGCGGACACGGCGACCGAACTGGTCGAGCAGGCGCGGGCGACGGCCGCACGCGGCGGGGACGGCAGGCCTCAGGGCCCCGAAGGCATGGCGTGGCTGGCCCGCGCGGAGGCGGAGTGGGCGCGGACGGTGTCCGGACCGGATGTGCGGGCGTGGGCGAAGGCGGTGGCGGCGTTCGACTACGGCGACGAGTACGAGCGGGCGCGCTGCCGGTTGCGTCACGCCGAGGCCCTGCTGGCGGCGGACGAGCGCGAGGCGGCGACCTCCGAGGCCCGGGCGGCCCGGGAGACGGCGGCCCGGCTCGGTGCGACGCTGCTGCTGGAGCGCGTGGACGCCCTGATCCGCCGGGGCCGCCTGGCGGACACCCCGGCCGACCGCTCTTCTGTGCTCACGGCACGCGAGCAGGACGTGCTGCGGCTCCTCGCCCTCGGCCGCAGCAACCGGCAGATAGGTGAGGAGCTGTACATCACCGGCAAGACGGCGAGCGTCCACGTCTCCAACATCCTCGCCAAGCTGGGCGCCGCGAGCCGTACGGAGGCGGTGGCGATCGCCTATCGGGAGGGCCTGATCACCCGCGAGGAGGCGGTGGGCTGACGCCCCTCGTGCACGTCAGCGGGTGGTGTCGTCGCAGTCCAGGGCGGTCAGGTCGACGGCGTCGGCCATCGCCTGCATGCCCTTGTCGTTGGGGTGGATGTGGTCGCCGCCGTCGAGGGCGGGCAGCATCCGCGCGGGGTCGTAGGGGCTGCGCAGGATGCGGTCGAAGTCGGTGACGGCGTCGAACTCGCCGCTGGTGCGTATGAATTCGTTGACCTCCTGGCGCACTGCCTCACCGGCCGGGTCCCATTCCAGCCAGCCCTTGTACGGGCCGACGGTCGCGCCGACGACGCACTTGCCGGCCGCGTGCGCCCGGTCGACGATCTCGCGGTAGCCCTCGATCAGGTCGTCGGCCGTGACACCGGTGTGGGCCTTGATGTCGTTCACACCTTGGAAGAGGAACACGGTCCGCACGCCCGGCTGGGACAGAACGTCCCGCTCCAGCCGGTTCAGCGCGCTCTCTCCGGGGCCGTCCTCAAGGACCTTGTTCCCGGAGATTCCCTCGTTGGCCACGCCCTTCACCGCCGAGTCCGAACGTTGCAGCCGGCGGGCGAGGTAGTCGGGCCAGCGGCGGTTCAGGTCGGTGGTGGACTGCCAGCCGTCGGTGATGGAGTCCCCGAGGGCGGCCACCGCTCCGGTGCCCGCGCGGGCGCGCACGGAGACGGCGTCGAGATAGAACCAGGAACCGGTCGGGATGGTCCAGGCGTCGCCGCCCTCCTCGGCGGTGCGGTCGCCCTGGGTCGCGTACGACGACTGCATGGCCATCCAGTGGCCGGTCGCCGGGCCGCCCGCGTCCGGGCTGTGCAGGCTGACGACGAGGTTGGTCGCGGCGGGCAGCCTGCCGGGCAGCGGGTCGCTCCACACGGTCTCGCCGGCCGGCACGGTGACCGAGCGCGCACCGCCGAAACTCAGCCGCCGGTTGCTGCCGCGCCGCAGCTCGGCGCCCTGCTTCTGGATGCCCGCGTAGACGTTGTCGAAGGTCGTCGGCCGGTCCCCGAAGGCGTTGGAGAGGCGGATCCGGGTGTCCGTTCCGCCCACGCTGGTGTGCACGACGAGCCGGTAGCTGCGGCCGGCGACGCCGTCCGCCATGCGGTCGGCGCTCGCCGCCCAGGTGACGACGCCGCTCGCGTCGGCGGTCGCCCCGGCGGGCGGTGACTGGCAGGCGACGACCGTCAGCAGGACGGCGGCCAGCGGAAGCCCGGCCCTCACTCGGCGAAGTCCCTCAGCGTGACCGAAGCGCCGGGCCGCAGGGTGACCGTGCGGGACACATCACCGTACGCGACCGTCGTCGTGCGGCCGCCGACGCTGTGGATCCGGGCCTCGACCGGGCGTCCGTCGCGC
Organism: Streptomyces sp. NPDC055013; assembly: GCF_053608645.1. NCBI lineage: Bacteria > Bacillati > Actinomycetota > Actinomycetes > Kitasatosporales > Streptomycetaceae > Streptomyces > Streptomyces sp. NPDC055013. Next base: position 51,603 of record NZ_JBSGVW010000041.1, on the reverse strand, counting down.
CAGCGCAGGTCGACCTCGAAGCCGCCCCGCGCGGGGACGCCCCGCACCTGGCCCGAGTCGGCCCAGGCGCCGGGGAGCGCCGGCAGGAGCTCGATGTGGCCCGGCCGGGAGTACAGCAGCATCTCCACCATCGCGGCCGGGGTTCCGAAGTTGGCGTCGATCTGGAAGATGCCCCGGCCGCGCTCCACCTCGTAGATGTCGAAGAGGTTGAACGCGGTGCCGTTGCTGCCGTCGGTCGACGGACGGAGGTTGTTGACGACCAGCTGGTAGGCGTTGTCCGCGTTCTTCAGGCGGGCCCAGCACAGGCTGCGCCAGGCGTTGGCCCAGCCGAAGCTCTCCATACCGCGCGCGGTGAGCAGGGCGGTGGCGCCGGCGACGATCTCGGCCGGGGTGGAGCCGTCGGGGCGGATGCGGTCGCCGGGGAACAGATTGATCAGCGGGGACAGGTGGCGGTGCGTGGTCTCACCGAGGTTGTCGGGCGACATCCACTCCTCCAGCCAGCCGGTGGTCGGGCTGACCTGCGGCAGGTACAGCTTTCTGCGCAGTGCGGCGATCGTATCCGCGTAGTCGGTGTCCCGCCGGAGCTCGGCGGCCGCGGTGCAGTAGTTCCCGAACAGTGTCCATACGACTTCCTGAGCATAGGTGATGCCCTTGGCGTCCTGCGGGCCGTGCTCGGGAGACCAGTCGCGGTCGTCCACGAGCACCTCCGTCGAGGTGCCGGGGAGGGTGACGGTGAGCAGCCGCGCCTCCCAGAACTCGCACGCGCCCTTGAGGAGCGGGTAGATCTTCTTCAGGTATGCGCGTGACCCGGTGTACTCGTAGTGCTCCCACAAGGTGGTGCACAGCCAGGCGTTGCCCGCCGGATGCCACCACCAGCCGCTGCCGCCGTAGGGGTTGGTGGAGAAGGCGACGGCCCAGCCGGCGTTCTTGCCGCTGGAGTTGCGGTAGCGGTTGCGCGGGTCGTTGAAGAGGCGACGGGTGGTGTCGGTCCAGGAGGAGAGCTGGGCGAGGCAGTAGTCCGTGAAGGCGTCGAAGCAGGGCGACAGGCCGGTGCGGTCGGCCATCCAGTAGTTCATCTGGATGTTGATGTCGGTGTGGTAGTCGCCCATCCAGTCCGGATCGTTGCCGTCCAGCCACAGGCCCTGGAGGCCCATCGGCAGGCTGTCGCGCGAGCTGGTGATCATGAGATAGCGGCCGTACTGGAGGTAGGCCGCTTCCAGTTCCGGGTCGGGTTCGGGATCGCGGGTGCGGGCGTGCAGGCGCTCCCAGGTGTCCAGTTTTCGCTGCGCGTCGGTGGAGGTGCCGAGGGAGAGGCCGAGTCGTCCGTACAGGGCGCGGTAGTCGGCGACGTGGGTGCGCCGCAGGGCGTCGGCTGATTCCGCGGCGGCGGCGCGGACCTTCGTACGGGCGAGTCCCTCCGGGTCGAGGGAGGGGTTGCGGAAGCCGGCCTCGGCGTCGGGGGCGTAGTTCGTGCCGGCGCTGACGACCACCGTGAGGTCCTTGCAGCCGGCGAAGTCGATCCGGGTGCCGTTGACGGAGACCCTGCCGCCGCTGCCGCGGGCCTTCACGGCGGCGCCGTAGCGCAGGCCGTTGGGGAGGGCCGCGCCGAACGACTCGGCGACGGTCGGCTTCTCCCCGTGGGTGCCGGTCAGGGTGATGGAGCCGGTGTAGCGGCCGCCGCCGCTCTGCGTGAAGCGCAGGACGATGACTTCGTCGGGGTGGCTGGCGTACATCTCGCGCCGGTAGGTGACGCCGGAGCGTACGTAGGAGCTGGTGACCAGGCCCTGGGCCAGGTCGAGGGTGCGGCGGTAGCCGGAGACGGCGCCGAGGTCGTGGTCGGGGATGTCGACGGTGAGCCTGGCGAGCAGCGTGAAGGAGCCGAAGTCGGAGCGGCCGTAGGGGAACTGGCCGTCCTGGTCGAGGGTGTCGTTGAGGCCGCCGGTCCACATGGTGGCGTCGGTGATCAGGAGGAGCTCACGGCCGGGGTCGTTGCTCGCGAGGGCGCCGATGCGGCCGTTGCCCAGGGGCAGGCCCTGTTCGATGAGTGAGCCCTCGTCGCCCGGGGCCCGCCACCACAGCCGCTCGCGGGAGGCGTCGGCGGGGAGCGGGACCTCGGCGGGGCGGACGGGGGCGGCGGAGGCGGTGAACGTGGGCAGCGTGCCGAGGGCGGCGGTGAGGCCCGCGGTGGTGGCGAGGGAGAGGAGGGCTCTTCGGCTCGGCTCGTTCGGGCTGGTGTTCATGCGGGGCTCCGGATGCGTCTATGCCGGGGCCCGGCGCGCGGCCGGGCCCCGGCGGAGGGAGGTCAGAGAGACTTCTGCACGTCGATCCGGTCGATGTCCGGCGCGTAGCCGGTCCCGCTGTCGAACGTGATCGTGTTCGCCCCGGCTTTCAGCCTCACCGGCACGTGGACGCTGTTCACCGTGCCCCAGTCGCCCATGGACGCGAACTTGTGCGAGTTGGCGCCGCCTCCGTTGGCCGAGACGGAGATCGAACGGGCGTCACCGCTGACGTAGGCGACCTTGATCTGGTAGGTGCCGGCCTTGGGGACCACGACGTCGCCGAGGGTCAGCTTGCCGCCGGTGTAGAGGTTGCCGACCTTGCGGCCGTCGGAGCAGGCGGAGCAGTCGGCGACTGAGGCGTTGCCGCTCAGGGTGCCCGCCTCGGCCTCGTGGGCGGTCCAGGCGAGATCGGTGCCGCGCGGGGTGACGGTGAACAGGCGGGAGCCGTGCGCGGGGAGAGCCTGGGTGATCTTGTCGGTGTGGAAGCCGAGGTTCTCCTTGTTCCACACGTCGCGCACCGAGGCCTTGCCCTTGAAGCCGAGGGTCGACCAGTTGGCGGTGACCGAGGCGGGAGCGTCGGAGAGGTTGAACAGCGCGACGGTGTAGGTGCCGTTCGGGTTCTTCGCGGCCCACACCTGCTGGGGGTCGGAGGCGGTGACGGGCTCGGCGGGCGGGGCGCTGCTCTGGTTGATCGCGATGACCTCACGGTTGGTCAGCAGCGACAGGCCGTAGGAGTCGAGCCTGGTGAGGTCGTCGCCGGTGAACAGCGGGGACTTGGCTATCGCCCACAGGGTCGCGTAGCTCTGCCGCTCGGCCTTGGTGAGGCCGTCCATCTCGCCGTTGCCGACGTTGAGGGAGTCGAGGTCGTTCCAGCCGCCGGGTCCGGCGTGGGCGGTCCAGGCCGGGGCGTCGTCCCAGCGGTCGTCGACCGAGTTCTCCCAGGTGACCAGGGTGTTGCAGTAGCACTCGACGTCGGTGTCGATGCGCCAGCCGTTGGAGTACTTCTTCCAGTCCTCGACGTGCCCGTGGTCGAGGGACCAGGACAGCTCCAGGTGGATCGGGCGGCCGGCGGTCTTGATGGCCTTCTGCCAGGCGGCGACGTCGGCGACGTTGTTGTAGTTGTCGCCGCTCTTGAAGGAGCCGGGGCCCACGCCGTCGAGCTTGAGGAAGTCGTAGCCCCAGTCGGCGAACATCTGCGCCTGGGAGTCGATGTACTTCTGGGCGCAGGGGTCCGAGAAGTCGATCTTGTAGGCGCTGTCCCAGCCGTTGGTGGTCCGCAGGTCGTCGTAGACGATGTCGCCGGTGGTGCAGCCGTCGGCGTTCCAGATCGGGTTCTTGCCGTCGTTGTACGCCCCCTTCTCCAGGCCGACCGGAAGGTAGATGCCGGGCTTGAGGCCCTTGGAGTGGATGCGGTCGGCGACGGCCTTCATGCCGCTGGGGAAGCGCACCGGGTCGGCCTTCTGGCGGCCGTACTCGTCGAACTGCGACTTCCAGGACCAGTCCATCCACCAGCCGGCGTCGATGTTGACGTACTCGTAGCCGTACTTCTTCAGCTTGGCGGCCATGGCGTCGGTCTGCTTGGTGACGTTCGCCTCGGACAGGTAGCTGTAGTCGCCCTTCGGGTTGAGGCCCGGGTACTTCGACGACTGCATGGTCCAGCTCGTCCAGCCCATGTAGGGCTTGGCGGCCACGGTGGAGGCCGAGGCGGCCGGAGGCGTGGGCGTCTCGGCCTGTGCCGCGGGGACGGCGGCCGTGACACCGGCGGTGAGGGCCAGGACCACCACGGCTCTCAGGGCGCGTGCGGGCATGACGGAGTACGAGGATGACCTCATGGGTCGTACCTCCCGGGGTTGGTTCAGCGGTTCTGGGGCTGGTCGTCGGCTCTGATGAAGGACTGGATCGCGGTGGCCGCGGCCCCGCGCGCCCACTCCTCGAAGGGCAGCGGGCGGGTCTGTACGTCGCACCGGTCGGCGGAGCCGAACGCGGCCGCGGCGAAGGCGTCGCGGATCTGTTCGGCGAACAGGTCGTAGGCGGCGAGTCCCTCGCCGGAGATGATCACCCGCTCGGGTCCGAGCAGGTTGGCCACGGTGGCGATGCCGCGTCCGATCGCCTCGCCGGCGCGCGCATAGGCCTCGCGCGCTCCGGCGACACCGCGGTGGGCGAGGGCCACGGCCTCCGCGGTGTCGGTGACCTCGACGCCGGTGGTCTCGCGGATCCGCCGGACGATCGCGGCGTCCCCCGCGATGGCCTCCACACAGCCGCGGTTGCCGCAATGGCAGGGCGGGCCGGCCGGGTCGACGGTCACGTGCCCGATCTCCCCGGCCACACCGTGCGCCCCTGCGACCACCCTGCCGTGCACCACGAGGCCGCAGCCGATGCCGGCTCCGACGGTCACCACGGCGAAGTCGGAGAGCCCCACACCGGCGCCGAACCACTGCTCGGCGACGGTCAGGGCCCGTACGTCGTTGTCGACGGTGACCGGCAATCCGGTGGTCGCGGCGGCGAGTTCGGCGAGGGGCACGTCCCGCCACTCCAGGAACGGGGAGTAGCGGACCACTCCGGCGCCGCGGTCCACGTCACCGGAGACGGCGATCCCGACGCCGAGGACCGGGACGCCCGAGTCACCGGCCTCCGCGAGCAGTCCGCCCGCCAGCTCGGCGACCGAGGCCAGCACGCGCTTGGGCTCCCGGTCCGGGAGCGGGGCGTGGCGGGCGACGCGGATGCGGCAGCACAGGTCGGTGAGGACGGCGATGACCTCGTCGCCGGTCACCTTGATGCCGATGAACAGCGCCCGTCCCCCGTCGACCCGCACGGGGTTCGCGGGGCGACCGAGCGCGGGCCGGGCCGGTTCGTCCGCGTCCTCCACCAGGTAGCCGGCCTCTATGAGGGGCCGGACCGCCTTGGTGACGGCGGCCGGGGACAGTCCCGCGCGCCGGGCCACCTCCAGGCGGGTGAGCGGCCCATGGCTCAGGACGGTGGTGAAGATCTGCGAGGCGGCCGGCGTGTTCGCCGGGAACGTCTCGGCACGGCGGATCGAGGACATGCCCGGAACCTAGAGGGGTTATTTTCCGCCGTCAATAAAAGAAGCAGGATTCCCTGAGGAACCCATGAAGGACTCCCACCCGGTGATCCCCGCCTGTCCAACTGTGCGTCGTCTGTGGCGATCTGACGTGATGCGAGAGGGTTGCCCCGCGCGAAGCTGATCGTTCTCGTATGAGCAGCACATCGACAGAAACGTGAGGAATCCGGATGGTCTCAACAACGGTGGTCACAGGTACGGCGGTGGCGGCCCTGGTGTCGCTCCTGGCGGTTCCCGCCCACGCCGCGCCCGGGCAGCCCGGCGCCGCCGCGGCCGACGCCAGGGCGGCGGCCCTGCCCGCCCCGGACGTCACCGGCATCTGGAAGGTCCTGCGCACGGCGCGGCAGCAGGGCGCACCCGGTGCGATCGCGCGCCTCGACGACGGCGACTCCGCCCACTGGGCGGCGGTGGGCGTCGCCGACCGCAAGTCGGGGCGGGCCATCAACAACGCCGACCGGTTCCGCATCGGCAGCGTCACCAAGACCTTCTCGGCCGTCGTCCTGCTGCAACTGGCCCAGGAGAAGAGGCTGCAGCTGGACGCCCCGGTCAACCGCTACCTGCCGGGGCTGCTGCCCGACGGCTCCATCACGGTGCGGCATGTGCTCAGCCACCGCAGCGGCCTGCACGACTACACCAACGAGATGTTCGCGCGGACGGTCCCCGGCTTCGAGGCGGTCCGCACCAAGGTGTTCACGTACCGGCAGCTGGTGAACCGGTCCCTGAGCAAGCCGCGGACCACGAAGCCGGGCGGCGCCTACTCCTACTCCAACACCAACTTCGTCGTCGCCGGGATGCTCATCGAGAAGCTGACCGGGCATTCCGTGGGCACCGAGTACCGGAACCGGATCATCGAACCGCTGAAGCTGCGCGACACCTTCTACGTGCACCCCGGCAGGAAGATCCCCGGGCGTCACACCCGCGGCTATCTCACGCCGGACACGGCCGGCGCGGCGCTCGTCGACGCCACCGAGCAGACGGCGTCCTGGGCGCAGAGCGCGGGCGCGGTCATCTCCAGCACGCGGGACCTCAACACGTTCCTGTCGGCGCTGCTCGGCGGCCGGCTCACCTCCCGGGCCCAGCTGGCCCAGATGCAGCGCTGGGTACCGGCGGGCGGCGTGCAGTCGTACGGGCTGGGGCTGCGGCGCCGCGATCTGTCGTGCGGGGTCTCCGTGTACGGCCACACGGGCGCCGTGCAGGGCTACTACACGTACGCGTTCGCCTCCGAGGACGGCAGGCGCAGCCTCGCCGCGCTCGCCAACACCTCCAACAACGGCACGGTCCTCAACTCCATGATGGGCACGCTGGAGTCCGCGTTCTGCGGCAAGAGGACGAAACCGCAGAAGCGTGCCGCCGTGGTCGAACGGCACGAGGACATCGAACCCGGGATCCGGCTCCCCCTGGGCCCGAACGCCGGCTGAGGACGCGGGCGGGTCGGGAACCCGCGAGATCCGGTGGACGTTTCCTGGACAACCCCACCGGCATCCCACCGGATCTCGTACGACCCACCAGGACGGCCCGATGAGCGAGTTGGTTCCCGGGGGCAATCTGCCCCTCCCGGGCGGCAGCGTGACCGTCCGGGTGCCCGGCCCGTTCGACGTGTCCGCGCTCATCACCGACGACAGCGGCAAGGTCCGCGGCGATGCCGACTTCGTGTTCTACAACCAGCCGTCCGCGCCCGGCGCCCGGCTCCGCGGCGACACCCTGACCGTCGACCCGCCACTCCTGCGCCCCGGGGCCACGCGGGTCACCGTGGTCGTCAGCCCCGCCGACCACGGCACTCCCCTGGGCCGTCTGCCGGCCCCCGTGCTCCAGGTGAGCGGCCGGGACGGACGCACGATCGCCCGGTTCGCCCCGCCGCGCCCACGGCAGGAGACCTTGCTGCTGCTCGCGGAGATCTACCGGCGTGGCGAGGGATGGAAGCTGCGGGCCCTGGGCCAGGGGTACGCGGACGGGCTGGCGGGGCTGGCGCGCGACTTCGGGGTGGACGTCATCGAGGATGCGACGCCGAGCCCGGCGGCCGCGGCACCCGCACCGATCACTCCGGCCGGACCGACGGCTCGGTCCGCGATGCACACCCTGTCCGCCGTAACCGTCCCGCACGCCCCCGATCGCGACGGCTTCCTCGGCCTGGTCAACTCCGCGCGCGCCAGTGCCGGTTCACCGCCTGTCACTCTCGACGCGCGTCTGGCCTTCGCCGCGCAGGCCCACGCCTCCGCCATGGCAGCGGCGGGACAGCTCGGCGTCGAGGGCCGCGACGGCGTCTCCGTGTACCAGCGCATCACCGCCGCCGGGTACGCGTATGTGACCGTCGGCGAGCACCTGGTCTCCGGCCCCCGCACCCCGGCCGAGTTCGTCGCGTACTGCCTGCGCACCGAACAGCTCCGCCGCACCCTGCACGACCCGGCCTTCACCCACGCCGCGTCGGCGCACGTCACGGGCGGCCGCTCGGGCGACACGTACTGGACGGCGCTGTGGGCCAGGCCGCTGACCCCCGGCGACCTGTCCCGTACGGCGGTGGAGGTCGTCGATCTCACCAACCGGGAGCGGGCCCTGGCCGGGCTGCGTCCCCTCGCCGTCGATGCCGCGCTCGGCACCGCGGCGCAGGCCTACAGCGCCGACATGGCGGTCCGGGCCTTCTACTCCCACACCTCGCCCGAGGGAAGCCAGCCCTGGGACCGGGCCGCCGCCGCGGGCTCCCGCATGCGCTCGATCGGCGAGAACATCGCGTGCGGCCAGCGCTCCCCCGCCGAGGTCGTGGAGGGCTGGATGAACAGCCCGGGCCATCGCGCCAACATCCTCAAGCCTGATTTCACCCACATTGGGATCGGCTTCGCGGGCGGCGGGCCCGCCGGCACGTACTGGACTCAACTCTTCGGCGCCTGAGGGTCCGGGGAATCCGACACGCCGCGATCTAGGCAGAACGGGAGCCTCCGGGACAGGATGCCCGCATGAAGGGTGACCTCTTTTCCAACGAGCACATGGTCCAGCCCGCCACGGCGCCGGGCATGACGATCGAGAACGCCAAATGCATCAAGTACGCGGTGAACGGCGAGATGCACGCCCGCCAGGGCGCGATGGTCGCCTACCGCGGCAACCTCCAGTTCGAGCGCAAGGGCCAGGGCATGGGCGGCATGCTCAAGCGGGCGATGACCGGTGAGGGGCTGCCGCTGATGGCGGTGCGCGGGCAGGGCGAGGCCTGGTTCGCGCACGAGGCGCAGAACTGCTTCGTCGTCGACGTGGACCCCGGCGACGAGTTCACGGTCAACGGCCGCAACGTCCTGTGTTTCGACGCCTCGTTGTCGTACCGGATAGCGACGGTGAAGGGCGCCGGCATCACCGGCGGCGGTCTGTTCAACAGCGTCTTCTCGGGGCAGGGCAGGCTGGGCCTGGTGTGTGAGGGCAATCCGCTGGTCATCCCGGTCTCGCCGCAGTACCCGGTGTACGTCGACACGGACGCCGTCGTCGGCTGGACCGCGGGCCTGGACACCTCGCTGCACCGCTCGCAGTCCCTCGGCTCGATGCTGCGCGGCGGTTCCGGGGAGGCCGTGCAGCTGATGCTGCAGGGCCAGGGCCATGTCGTCGTTCGGCCCAGCGAGGCGACACCGCAGAAGTCCCAGCAGCACTGATACCGCCGCCGTGAGGTGATCTGCGCCTCACGAGCAACCCCGTCCGTCTTGCCGACGTCTTGATCGACAACAAGTGAAGCCCTGGCCGCCCTTTCCGGCCAGGGCAGGTTTTCAACGCTCTATACACGCCATGTATACTCATCACGTATACGCATTGCGTATACATAGAGAGTAGAGATGGCGTGTATATCGATCGAGAGGCATCGATGTACGGCAAGGCATTCGCCCCGGAGTACCAGGGAGCCCTGACCAAGCTGTCCGTGAACTCCTCGCTGACCGACGTACTGGCCGCCGGCACCGAGCAGTTGAGAGCGGCCGAGCAGGCCGGGCAGCACGGCGAGGCGGCACGTTCGGGGCTCGCGGTCGCCGAGGCGCACCGCCGGCTGGGGCAGATCAGGGACGCGGACCAGGCGTGGAAGGCGAGCTACCGCGCCGCCCGGGAGGCCGACGACACCGCGGCGATGGCCTGGGCGCTGTGGAGCGGCGGCACGCTGGCCCGCCAGCGCGGGTCGTTCGCCCTGGCACGGCGGCTGCTGCAGATCGCGGCGGACTTCGGCGAGCGCGGCGGCGACATCGTCGTACGCGGCTACTCCCTGGCCGGTCTCGCCGAGACCGGCCGCATCCAGGGTGACTACGACGCCGTCCACAAGCTGCACGAGCAGCTGCTGGCCGAGGCCCGGCGGCGCGGCGAGGCGCGGCACACCGTGTGGGCCCTGGAGGGCATCGCCCAGATCCACCGCAACACCGGCTCGTACGACACCGCGTACGACCTGTTCGAGGAGGCGGCCGGGATCGCCGCGGGCGCCGAGGACCGGCGTGGCCATGCCTGGGCGCTGCGGGGGCTCGCCGACGTCGTCTCCGTGCGCGACGGCGACACGGAACGGGCACTGGCCCTGCTCTCCGAGGCGGAGACCACGTGCCGGGCGATGAAGCTGTCCAGCGCGCTGGCCTACAACCACAAGATGCGCGGCAACGTCCTCTACCGCGCCGGGCGTTACGCCGAGGCCCGGGACCTGTACGAGCAGGCGCTCGACGAGTTCCGCGCCATGAGCGAGCCGCGCGGGGAGGCGCTGTCCCGGCTGGGGCTGGCCAGGTCGCGCGCGCAGCTGGGGCGCGACCGTGTCGAGACGGCCGCCGAACTGGCCGAGCTGGCCGGGGTGCTGGAGCGGATCGGGCTGCGGCACGCGCGGGAGATGGTGGCGCGGGCGCAGGAGGAGTTCGGCGTCGGCGAGGATGCCATGGCGGGCGCCGGGACGGGGGTCGTACGGTGACGGCTTCCCCTTCCGCTCTTCGAGTTCCGTCCGGCATCGCGGAGCCCCCTTCGTCGGTTCAGGCTGCACCGGACGCGCGCCAAGTCCTCGACCGCTGCCGCACATTGGTGCGGCCCGCGCTGCGGGAGGCCGTGGGTCGGACGCATCCGTGGGTGGGTGAGATGGCCGCGTACTCCTTCGGCTGGTGCGAGGTGGGCGGGGCGCCCGCCGCCGCCGCCGGCGGGAAGGGCGTACGGCAGGCGCTGGCCGTGCTCGGTGCCGAGGCGGCCGGCGCGTCCGGGCGGCTCGCGGTGCCCGGGGCGGTCGCGGTGGAGCTGGTGCACGCCTTCTCCCTGCTGCACGACGACATCATGGACGGCGACACGTCCCGGCGCCGCCGCCCCACCGTGTGGAAGGCGTACGGCACCGGACCCGCCGTCCTCGCGGGTGACGCGCTGTTCGCGCTCGCCGTCGAGACGCTGGCCGCCGCACCGGCCGGACCGCGGGCCGTACGGCGGCTGTCCGTGGCGTTGCAGGACCTGGTGCGCGGGCAGGCTGACGACCTGCTGTTCGCCACCCGTCCGTGGACGGGGCCGGAGCGCGTGCGGCCGGACGAGTACCGGACGATGGCCGAACACAAGACCGGGGCCCTGCTGGGCTGCGCGGCCGCGCTGGGCGCCCTGCTCGGCGGTGCGCCGCCGGCGACGGTTGCCGCCCTCGACCGGGCCGGCCGGCATCTGGGCATCGCCTTCCAGGTGGTCGACGATCTGCTGGGCATCTGGGGCGACCCGGCCGTCACCGGCAAGCCCGTGTACGGCGATCTGCGGGAGCGCAAGAAGACGTTCCCCGTGCTGGCGGCCCTCGACTCGCCTGCGGGCGGGCGTCTCGCGGCGCTCCTGGACTCGGCCGCGGACCCCGCCGAGGTGGCCTCGCTGATCGAGGAGGCGGACGGCCGCTCGGCCGCGCTCGCGGAGGCCCGGCGCCATGTGACCGCCGTGGAGGCAGCTCTGGCCGACGTACCACTGAAGGCCGGGCCCGCCGGGGAGCTGCGGTCGCTGCTCGGCTTCCTGGTGCGGCGCGACCTGTGAGGGACCGGCTCGCAGCAGGGCGGTGATCGTTCGAGTCACCGTGCCGCCCGCGGCGAGCCCGAGTTGACCGGCGTCGCCTCTCGCGTCAGGGTGCCAACGGCGTGGACCCCGCCCCCACGCCGGAAGGGTGACTGCCTTGATCGGGATCTCCGACGTCGAAGCCGCGGCCGGCCTCATCGCCGGCCACGTCGTCCACACACCGACCGTACCCAGCCCCGGACTGTCGGCCCTGCTGGGCGTACCGGTGACGGCCAAGCTCGAACTGCTGCAGCGCACCGGCTCGTTCAAGGCCCGTGGGGCGACGGCGAAACTGCTGTCGCTGACCGAGGCCCAGCGCGCGGCCGGGGTGGTGGCGGTCAGCGGCGGCAACCACGGGATCGCCCTTGCGATGACGGCCGCCGTCCTCGATGTGAAGGCCACCGTGGTGATGCCGCGTTCGGCGCCGGCCCGCGCCGTGGAGATCGCCCGGGGCGCCGGGGCGTCGGTCCGGCTGACGGACGACATGGGCGGAGCGTTCTCCCTTGTCACACGGCTGCGGGACGAAGGGCTGACGCTCGTCCATCCCTTCGACGACCCGTTGGTGATCGCCGGCCAGGGCACCGTCGGGCTGGAGCTCGCCGACGACGCCGGGGAGCTCACGGACGTGATCGTCAGCGTCGGGGGCGGCGGACTCATCTCCGGCGTCGCGGTCGCGCTGCGGGCCCGCCGTCCGGACGTACGGATCTGGGGCGTGGAGACCGAGGGCGCCGAGGCGATGTCCGAGGCACTGGCGGCGGGCGGGCCGGTACCGGTGGCGCTGTCGTCGATCGTGTCCACGCTGTGTGCTCCGGCCGCGTCCCGGCTGACGTACGACCATGTGTCCGCCCTGGTCGACGAGGTGCTCGTGGTGCCGGACCGGGAGGCGGTGCGGGGTGTGCTCGACCTCGCCGAGCACGCCAAGGTGTGGACCGAGCCGGCCGCCGGCTGTCTGCTGCCCGCGGCCCGGCGCGTCCTGGAGCGCGTCGGGGACGGCGCGCGGCTCGGGCTGGTGGTGTGCGGGGGCAACGCGACGACGGGGGATGTGCTGCGTTGGGCGGCGGATTTCGGTGTTCACTGAAACGCCGGCTCGAATTCCTTACTTTTTCGTCAGGTTACTCACGCGTAAGAAGCAAAGGAAAGGAGAGGCCCTTTAGTTGAGGTTTTCGTTGAACGCTTCCTGTCCCGTCTCTCGTACTTCCTGTGAGAAATGAGAATCAGGGGTTCAGCGAGGGATGGCCATGGTCAAGGCGCGCGTCTCCACTTCCGAGTTGGTCGCCGGGAGGTACCGGCTCGTCGATGTCGTGCATCGCGAGACGAACCGCGTCAGTTACTACGGCGAGGACATCGAAACCGAACGCCCGTTCCTCCTGATGCAGATCGGGCTCCCCGACGACCCCAATCCGGACGACAGTCGCCGGACCACCTCGCGCCTCCTGCGCACGTCCGAGCGGATAGGACTGTTGCGCCCGGACGCGGTCGCCACGGTCGTGGAGGCCATCGAGGACGGCGGGAACCTGTGGATCGTCACCGAATGGATCGACGGCACGCCCCTCGGTGAACTCCTCACCCAGCAGGGCACGTTCAACTATGTGCGGGCCGCGCGCATCGGCCTCGAACTGCTCGACGTACTGGAGGCGGCGCACGTCGCCGGCATCACGCACGGCGAACTGAGCCCCGGCCAGGTGATCGTGCGCGGCGACGGCACCGTGGTGGTCACCGGCTTCGGACTGGCCGGCGCCACGCTGGCGCCCCGGGTCGCCGCACCGTCGTACGCCTCACCGGAGCAGGCCCGCGACGAGCGCATCGGACCGGCGTCCGACCTGTGGGCGCTCGGCGCGATCCTCTACGCCATGGTCGAGGGGCGCCCGCCGTATCGCGAACGGGACCGGCCCGAGGCCACCTTGAAGGGCGTGGACCGGCTTCCGCTGCGCGCCCCGGTGCGCGCCGGACCGCTCACCCAGGCCGTGCAGGGACTGCTGCGCAAGGACTCCCGGGAGCGGCTGAGCAGACCCGTGGTCCGCGACGCGCTCGTGCGCGCCCTCAACGAGGATCCCGAGACGCCCCTGCCGGCCGAGCCGCGCCCCCGGCTGCGCGGTCTGTACGCCGTCGGGCCGGGCTGGGGCAGGCGCGCCATGATCGCCGGCACCGCGCTCGCCGTCGTCACGGTCGCCGCGGCCGTCCTGCTGGTGACCAGCGACGGGCCGGACGACTCGGACCCCTCGGCGGCCGGTACGGCACCCAGCCCGTCGGCCTCCGCCGAGGAGCCCACGACTCCGGCTCCGACCGCTGCCCCCACGAAGAGCGCGCCGGAGACCGCATCGCCCACCCCGACCCCCTCGGACACGGGGCTGCCCTCCGGCTTCCGGACGTACACCTCACCGGAGGGCTTCACCCTCGCCCTTCCCCAGGACTGGAAACCCCTGAGCACCACGCGCGCCTCGGACCTGGCGTACCGGGTCGTGTTCGGGGCGGAGGGCGATCCGCGTACCCTCGCTGTCACCTACAGCGAACGCGTCGGCCCGGACCCCGTCGCCGTGTGGCGCGACGACGTCGAGCCCGGACTGAAGCAGGCCGATGCCGACTACGAACGCATCGGCGACATCGAGGCGACCACGTACCAGGGGTACAAGGCCGCCGACATCGAGTGGCTCGCCGACGTGGACGGCACCCGGGTGCGCACCTTCGGCCGCGGCTTCCTCATCGGCGACCACCTGGGCTACTCGCTGCGCTGGACGACCCCGGCGGACGACTGGAACGACGCCGACAACCAGGAGGCCCTGGACACCGTCCTGCGCACCTTCCGGGTGCCCGAAGCCTGATCAGGCCGGCACGCGGGGTGCGGACATCGCCCGCAGCGGCAGGCGGTGCAGCGGTTCGGTCCGCCAACGCGTCGTGAAGGTCCGCTCCTTGAGCGAACACGTCACCTCCAGGTGATGCGGGGTCTCCAGGAACGCGATGTCCACGACGAGGGTGTCCGCGTCGGTCCAGCCACCGCTGACTGCGGCGGGCACCGCCCCCTCGGTGACGGTCCAGCCGGCCTCCCCGAGCCGCAGCCGAAGCGGATGGCCGCCCTCGGTGAGCGTCAGAGCCCAGCCGTCTCCGTCCGGCGCGAGGTCGATCGCGGTCAGCCTGGACAGGTTCCCGTCGACCTCGCCGTACGGGGTGAACGCGGCGGCGGACCAGGCCTCCGCCGGCTGGGGTGGCGCGGGCTCGCCGGCAGCGGGCGGCAGCGCCAGACCCGCCAGCCGCTCGGCCAGGGCCACGTCCGCCGCCTCGCCGCCCGTCAGGGGAGCGGGGCGGAACGCGGGCAGCAGATGCTCCCAGACCAGGTCCAGGAGACCCTGCATGTTCCAGGTGTCCGCGGTCGTCGCGATCACGGCGTCCTGCTCGGGCAGCACCAGGCAGAACTGACCGAACGCCCCGTCGCCGCGATAGCCGTGCCGGGACATCCAGAACTTGAAGCCGTACCCGTGCTGCCAGTCGTCCCCGGGCATGACACCGGAGTTCGAGATCTGCGGGCGGGTCGCCTCGGCCACCCACCACTCGGGCAGCAGCCGCTTGCCGTCCCACACCCCGCCCCGCAGGTACAACTGGCCGAGCCGGGCGATCGCGTCAGTCGTGGCGTGCAGTCCGCTGAACCCGAGCTCCCGGCCGTCGCGGTAGCGCAACCACGCGACCTCGCCGATGCCGAGCGGGTCCAGCAGGCGCGGCCGGAGATACTCGGTCAGCGACTGACCGCTCGCACGCTGGACGACGGCGGCGAGCGTGAAGGTCGCGGGCTGGTTGTAGGCGAAGACCGTGCCCGGGTCGCGGGTCGGCGCTGTCAGCAGGAACCCGCGGACGAGGTCCTCACGGTCCTGTGCGCGCGCCTCGTCGAGTGCGTCGGCCTCGTGCCCGCTGGCCATGGACGCCACATGTCGCACGAGCATCGCGCGGCTGCGCGGATCGGTGATGTCGGCGTCGAACTCGGGGAAGTACGAGATCACCGGGTCGTCGAGGCGGATGAGCCCCTCGCCGGCGGCGATCCCGGCCGCGGTCGAGGTGAAGCTCTTGCTGATCGAGTAGAGCAGGTGCGGGCGTTCGGGGGTGTACGGCGCCCACCAGCCGGAGGCGACGAGCCGGTCGTGGCGCAGGATCATCAGGCTGTGCGGCTCGATGTCGGGGGCGGCGTCGAGGGCGTCGAGGAAGGCGAGGACACCGGAGGCGTCGACGCCCTGGGCGGCGGGCGTACTCGAAGGCAACGGGCGAACACTCATACGAGCATCCTCTCCGATACCGAGGCTATGGCAGAGGCATTCCCGCCCGGAGTCCGCACCCCGTCCCGTCCGTCCCGTCGATCCCGTTTTCACCACCCGTGTCCGGGGACTCGGGCCGCATGGTGCAGATCGGATACACGATGATGACCGAGCAGGCCTCCCCTCGTGACCTGGTGGACCACCTGGTCCGTGCCGAGAAAGCCGGCTTCGACTTCTCTGTGACCTCGGACCACTACTTTCCGTGGCTGCGTTCACAGGGTCACTCCCCGTACGCGTGGAGTCTCCTGGGCGCGGCCGCCCAGGCCACGTCGCGGATTCCCCTGATGACCTACGTGACGTGTCCGACGTTCCGGTACCACCCGGCGGTGGTCGCGCAGAAGGCGGCCACGATGCAACTGCTGTCCGAGGGAAGGTTCCGGCTGGGCCTCGGCTCCGGCGAGAACCTCAACGAGCATGTCGTGGGCGGTGGTTGGCCGTCCGTGGACGTGCGGCACGAGATGTTCGAGGAGGCCGTGGAGATCATCCGCGCGCTCTTCCAGGGCGGCCATGTGAACCGTCGCGGCACGCATTTCGACGTGGAGTCGGCCCGCCTGTGGGACCTGCCGGAGCAGCCGCCGCCCATCGGTATCGCCGTCTCCGGTGAGCAGTCCTGCGAACTCGCGGGCCGGCTCGGCGATCTGGTGATCGCCACGGAACCCAAGGCGGAACTGCTGGCGGCGTTCGAACGGCACGGTGGCGCGGGCAAGCCGCGCGTGGGGCAGCTGCCCGTGTGCCACGACCCCGACCGGGACACCGCGATCAAGCGCGCCCACTCCCAGTTCCGCTGGTTCGGCGGCGGCTGGAAGGTCAACGCTGAGCTGCCGCACCCGGACTCCTTCGAGGCGGCGACCCAGTTCGTCACGCCGGACGACGTCGCCGACGCGATCCCCTGCGGCGACGACGTGGATTCCTTCGTCGAGGCCGTCCGTCCGTTCGCCGCGGCCGGCTTCACCGAGGTCGCCCTCGTCCAGATCGGCGGCGCGGAGCAACGGCCCTACATCGACTGGGCGGAGACAACACTGCTCCCCGCGCTGCGGGACGCGCTCGGCTGACGCGCGCGAGCACACGCGCACCGCACCCGGCGGCACCGGGGACCGCGCGAGTCTCGTCCGCGGGTGCCATAGGCTGCCGGTCGGCACCTGAGCCTTCCCGGCGGTGCCTTCCGAACAGCCCCAACAGGAGAGTCATCCGTGACACTGGCGTTCGTCCCGCCCGAGACGTCCCCCGCGCCCCAGCCCCCGCTGTCCGATCTCGTCGCGCGGGACGCGCGTGAGTTCGGCGTCTACGCGCGGACCGGAGGGTGGGCCTTCGGCCTCATGGTGGCGCGCAGCGTACGGCCCGGCGGGCAGGGCGCGGGCGAGACGCCGAAGGTCTCCGCGAAGGAGTTCGCCGAACTCGCCGGGTGCTCCCCCGACCGCGTCATGCGCTACTACAAGGCCTGGGACCGCGCCGCCGACGACGGTCTCGTCCCGCACTTCGAGACGCTGACGCCGGGCGACGAGGTGGAGCTGCCCGACGCCGAGGTGTGGCTCAGCTACTACGTCTCCCGCAACAGCGCCACCTCGGAGCGGGGCACCGCCATCACCGAGGCCGCCGAGGCCGAGGGCATCCGTCCGACGAAGGCGCTGGAGGTCGCCGAGAACCCCACCGCGCTGCGGGCCGCGATCCTCGCCGACCCCTCGACGGCCCGCGCGGCCCGCCAGGCGCTCCTCGACCGGGTCCGCGAGGACCCCGATCTGCAGGCCGAGTTGGCACGGGACGTCGTCCGCACCGACGACCTCAAGAAGGCCGTCGCCACCGAGAGCCGGGCGGCCGACCGGATCGGGTACGTCCGCCAGATCGCCGAGTCCGGCCAGTTCAGGACGCCGGCCGGGCAGACCGTGGACGCGCCCGTCGACCTGCGCCAGGAGGCCGAGCGGCACCTGTCGCTCATCGACGAGCTGGAGGACGAGCAGGACACCGGTGAGTGGGCCACCGAGGCCTACGACACCATGAAGTCCCTCGTCGCCGAGACCGTGGAGGCCGACCCCGAGCTGCGGGTGCAGGAGCGGCGGACGAAGTTCTACAGCAGCCTCCAGCGGGCGACGAAGGTCTTCGAGGAGCTGACCTTCGACGATGTGCAGGAGTTCGTCGAGGACGACATGGTCCAGCAGCTGGAGGACCTCCAGCAGGCCATCACCACGTGCATCACCGCGCTGCGCGGGGCCCGGTCGGCCCCCGGGCCGGAGCAGTAGCCGCTCACGTCTGCGTGCCGCCGCCGCTTCACTCCGTGTGGCGGCGGCGTGCCCACAGCGGCAGCACGAACCAGCACAGCAGATACCAGAGGACCACGCCCGTGACCAGCCAGGGGACGTAGTCGTCGTGGGTGGCGACCCGCAGGATGAGCAGGAGCGAGGACGCCGTCGTGGCGAGGAGCAGGAGCAGGCCGACGAAGGTCAGCCGGGAGGCCCACTGCACGGCCTGCGGCTTGATGCGGCGACCCGACACCAGACGGTGCAGGGACACCGGGCCGATCAGGGCTCCGGTGGCGGTGGCGCCCAGCACGACCGTCACGATGTAGATCGTCTGGTCCGTGTCGCTCAGCGTGTCGTACTTCGACGTGAAGACCACGGTGAGCAGGAAGCCGAACAGGATCTGGACGCCCATCTGGGCCACCCGGACCTCTTGGAGGAGCTCGCCCCAC
Organism: Streptomyces sp. NPDC055013; assembly: GCF_053608645.1. Taxonomy (NCBI): domain Bacteria; kingdom Bacillati; phylum Actinomycetota; class Actinomycetes; order Kitasatosporales; family Streptomycetaceae; genus Streptomyces; species Streptomyces sp. NPDC055013. The sequence continues at coordinate 33,285 of NZ_JBSGVW010000041.1, read as the reverse complement.
ATCCGGTCGGCGCGCTCCTCCTCGCTCTCGTCGCGTCCCGTCCGTCTTTCATGCTCGGTCATGCGCTACGAGTAACCGCAGCGTCGAGCGCTCAAACGGCGTGGTTCCGGGAGCAGTCGGGTGGTCACCGCCGCCGCAGCGCGTCTACCAGCGGCCCGCCACCTGGTCCTGGATCCGCCGGTCGTAGAGGTCCCGGATGGCGGTGAGCGTGTCCCGGGACAGCTCCGGCAGTGCGGCCGCGGCAGCGTTGGCTCGGGCCTGGTCGGGCGTCCGGGCGCCCGGGATCACGGTGGTCACCCCCAGCTGCTGGATGATCCAGCGCAGCGCCAGCTGGGCCGGGGTACAGCCCTCCGGGGCCAGCTCGGCGAACTCGGCGGCGGCCTCGACGCCGGTGGCGTAGTCGACGCCCGAGAAGGTCTCGCCCTGGTCGAAGGACTCGCCGTGCCGGTTGTAGGTGCGGTGGTCGTTCGCGGCGAAGACGGTGTCCTTGGTGTACTTGCCCGACAGCAGGCCGGAGGCCAGCGGCACCCGGGCGATGATGCCGACGCCGGCCTCCTGCGCGGCGGGCAGCACCTCGCGCAAGGGCTTCATGCGGAACGGGTTGAGGATGATCTGCACGCTCGTGACACCCGGGCGGGCGATCGCGGTCAGCGCCTCCTCACAGGTCTCCACGCTGACGCCGTACCGGGCGATGCGCTCCTCCGCCACCAGGGTGTCGAGGGCGTCGAAGACCTCGTCCGTCGAGTAGACGGGGGTCGGCGGGCAGTGCAGCTGGACCAGGTCGAGGCGGTCGACGCCGAGGTTGCGCCGCGAACGGTCGTTCCAGGCGCGGAAGTTGTCGAGGACGTAGTTCTCGGGGATCTGGTCGACGCGGCGGCCCATCTTGGTCGCCACGAAGATGTCCGGCTCGGGCCTGGCGCGCAGGAACGTGGCGATGGTCTGCTCGCTGCGCCCGTCGCCGTACACGTCGGCCGTGTCGAAGAAGGTCACTCCCGACTCGACCGCCGCCTCCAGCACCGCCAGGGCTTCCTTGTCGTCGACGTCTCCCCAGTCGGCGCCCAGCTGCCAGGTACCGAGACCGACGACGGATGCCCGCTGACCCGACCTACCGATTACGCGCTCGTCCATGGCGTCAGTGTGTCATTCGTCATCCATGTGCGCGGAACGGGCCCCTCCGCCTCGTTACCTGTGAATCCATCACTCACACGGGTGAATCAAATCGACAGGCGAGCGGTGCCTGTCAAGGCGGTCCCTAGCGTGAGCCCGTGACCGACGACTTCAGCCGCAGGGGCTTCCTGCGCACGGCAGCCGCGCTGACGGCCGTACCGACTCTTCTGCCGGCGGATCCGGCCGCCGCGGCACAGGAGTTGCCCGACTTCCCGGCCGATGTTGCGCTCTACCGCTCGGCGTACCGCAACTGGGTCGGCGAGATAGCCGCCGACGGCCTGTGGGCCTGCGCACCGGCCCGCGCCGAACGGGTGGTCGCCGTCGTCAACTGGGCCTGGCGGCACGGTTGGAGAGTCCGTGCCCGAGGTGCGTCGCACGGCTGGTCGCCCCTGACGATCACGCAGGGCACCCCGTCGGACGCGCCGGTCCTCCTCGTGGACACCGCCTCCCATCTCACCGGCCTGTCCCTGGAGTCGCCGACGGCCGTCCGCGCCGGCACCGGCGTCACCCTGGAGGCCCTGCTCACCTACCTCGAGGAGAACGGCCTCGGCGTCACCGCCGCGCCCGCGCCCGGCAACCTCACCCTGGGCGGCGCCCTGGCCGTCGACGCGCACGGCACCGCCGTACCGGCGCACGGCGAACAGCCGCTGCCCGGGCACACGTACGGTTCGCTGAGCAATCTCGTGCTGTCGCTGACGGCCGTCGTCTGGGACGAGGCCAGTAGTGCGTACGTGCTGCGGACGTACGGCCGTGACGAGGCGGACTGCGCCGCCCTGCTGGCCCATCTCGGCCGCTCTCTGGTCACCGAGGTCGTGCTGCGCGTGGGCGCGAACACCAACCTTCGATGCGTCAGCCGTACGGACATCCCGGCGAGCGAGCTGTTCGCGGCGCCCGGCACCGACGGACGCACCTTCGCGAGCTTCCTGGACCGGTCCGGGCGGGTAGAGGCGATCTGGTTCGCCTTCACCGAGTTCCCCTGGCTGAAGGTGTGGAGCGTCTCCCCCACCCGGCCGCCGGCCTCGAGGCGCGTGACGAGGCCGTACAACTACCCCTTCTCCGACAGCGTCCCGACCCCCGTCGCGGACCTGGTGGGACACATCGTGTCGGACGGTGCCTGGTATCTGGCACCGGTGCTCGGCAACGCGCAGTACGACGTGGCCGCGCTCGGACTGGTGGCGACGCTGTCGGCGGACATCTGGGGGCCGTCGAAGAACACGCTGCTGTATCTGCGGCCGACGACGCTGAGGATCGCCACGAACGGCTACGCGGTGCTCACCGGCAGGGCGCAAGTACAGCGTGTCGTGGCCGAGTTCACGGCCTTCTACCGGGAGCGTCTCGCGGCGTACGCCGACCGGGGGCAGTTCCCCGTCAACGGGTCGGTGGAGATCCGGGTGACCGGCCTCGACGATCCGGCGGACGCCGGCCCGGACGGGGCCCGGACCCCGCTGCTGTCGGCGCTGCGCCCACGCGACGACCGCCCCGAGTGGGACACCGCCGTCTGGCTGAACATCCTCACGTTGCCCACGACGCCGTACGCGGAGGCCTTCCTGAGCCAGATCGAGCGGTTTCTGCTGCGCACCTTCGACGGCGAGTACGCCATGACCCGCGTCGAGTGGTCGAAGGGCTGGGCCTATACCAAGGAGGCCGCCTGGAGCGACGGCGAGGTGCTGGGCACGGTCGTGCCCGGCACGTTCGGAGAGGGCGTGTGGGGCGAGGCTTCCGGTGTCCTGGACCGCCTCGACCCCCACGGGGTGTTCGGCAACGCCTTCCTCGACCGGCTGTTCCGGTGAGGCCCTAGCTGCGTGATGCCAGGGCCCTGGCGTGCACGGTGCGTGCGACCTTCGGCCCGAGCCAGCGCTTGAGGCGGCGCATGGTCTCCAGTTGTCCCGCGGCCCTGTCGATCTTGTAGTACAGCTGCGGCGGCACGTGCGGCAGCAGGGGTGAGTGGCGCTGGCCGAGCAGGGCGAACATCTGCTCCGGAGGCAGCTGGAGGTAGCGGTCCAGGTCCTCGTACCACTGGGCGCTGTAGCGGGCCGCGCTCTGGATGGACAACAGGGCCTGCTTGCGCTCCCGTTCGTAGTGGGCGAGCGCCTGCGCGAGGACCGGGTGCTCGTGCAGGGCGTCGGCGAGGGCGATGGCGTCTTCCAGGGCGAGGGTGGTGCCGGCCCCGATGGAGTAGTGCGTGGTGTGGGCGGCGTCGCCGAGCAGGACGAGGTTGTCGTGGTGCCAGGTGTCGTTGGCGAAGGTCCGGAAGGGCCGCCACCGGTCGCCGCCGTCGGCGCCGGAGCGGCCGATGAGGGGGTGGCCGTCGAGGACGCCCGCGAAGAGCCTCTCCAGCAGGGCCACTCCGTCGGCCTCGCTCGTGGTGTCGAAGCCCAGGCCGGTCCAGGTCTCGGGGGCGCATTCGACGACGCAGGTGCTGGCGTCGGGGCCGTAGCCGTACCCGTAGCACCAGATCCAGCCGTGGGCGGTCTCGACGAAGGCGAAGGTGAACGCGTCGAAGACCTTGCTGGTGCCGAGCCAGAGGTAGCGGTTGCGGCCCGCTCTGGCCTGGGTACCGAAGTGGTCGGCGTACTGGGTGCGCAGGGAGCTGTGGACGCCGTCGCCCGCGACTACCAGGTCGGCGGCGGGAAGGTTCTCCGGCGTGATCTCGTGCTCGTAGTCCAGCCGTACACCCAGTGCCCGGGCGCGTTCGGCGAGGATCTCCAGCAGCCGGTGGCGGCCGATGCCGTGTCCCGAGTCGCTGGGCCGACGGGTCGTCACGCCCCGGACGTGGGCGACGCCTTCGTCCCAGCGGACCGAGCTCTCCTCGATGGCGCGAGCGGACACGGGGTCGTGCTCGTACAGCTTGACGAGCAGTCCGCGCCAGTACGTGACGCCCCAGCCGTAGGTGGAGCCCTCCGGATTGCGCTCGTGGACGGTGATGTCGTGCGACGGGTCCCGCAGCTTCAGCAGGATCGAGAGGTAGAGGCCGGCGGGCCCGCCACCGACACAGGCGATCTTCACACATACCCCTTGAAAATACGCAAATCGGCCATATCTGCTCGGCAGAGTAGCAGGAGGAACACCCCATCCCGCGGCATTGCGGATCGCGCCACTTTCCGCGCGTGAGGTGGACCACGCGCGCCGGCTCCGCCGACGAAGGACCATCCGGAATGCGATCTCCCGGGGGAGGAATTTCCCGTTCCGGGGCGTCACGGCCGCCGCCGCGGCAAGATCACCTTCATTCAACCTTGCACGACATGTAGTTACTTGTCCGGATCGGGGCCAACCACCGCCGAGCGATTTCTTCCGCTCTCGTCCGGCCCGATAGGCATGCGGAGTCGTCAACCCAACGAACTCGGGAGGTCCGCATGCCGGAACTCAGCCGTCGCCGTGCGCTCACCGCCGCGGCCGCCCTCGCCACCGTGGCCGGTGTCCAGACGGTCACCGCCCCCACCGCCACGACCGCGTCCGCCACCCCCACCGCGTCCACCGGGTCCCCTGGATCCACCGCCGGACACGACCACCACGCCCCGGCCCCGTCGCCCTTCGACGAGGTCTACAAGGGCCGCCGGATACAGGGCGGGCCGGCTTCGGGCGGCGGTCACGAGCACCATGGCGCCGGATACGCCGTGCTCGTCGACGGGGTGGAACTGCATGTGATGCGCAATGCCGACGGCAGCTGGATCAGCGTCGTCAGCCACTACGACCCCGTGCCCACGCCTCGCGCCGCGGCCCGCGCCGCCGTGGACGAACTGCAGGGCGCCGCCCTCCTCCCCTTCCCCACCGGCTGACCCGTCGGCTGACCCGCCGACCGACACACCGGCCGACCGCCGACCGACCCGCCCCACCCGCACTTTGGAGCACCAGCAACCATGACCGTCCGCAAGAACCAGGCCCTGCTCACCGCCGACGAGAAGCGGCGATTCGTCTCCGCGCTCCTGGAGTTGAAGCGCAGCGGCCGCTACGACGAGTTCGTCACGACCCACAACGCCTTCATCGTCGGCGACACCGACAACGGCGAGCGCACCGGACACCGTTCGCCGTCCTTCCTGCCCTGGCACCGCAGATTCCTGCTCGATTTCGAGCGCGCGCTGCAGGAGGTGGACGCCTCGGTCGCGCTGCCGTACTGGGACTGGAGCACCGACCGCTCGATACGGTCCTCGCTGTGGGCGCCCGACTTCCTCGGCGGCACGGGGCGCAGCCGCGACGGCCAGGTGGCGGACGGGCCGTTCGCGGCGTCGACGGGCAACTGGCAGATCAACGTACGCGTCGACGGGCGTACGTTCCTGCGCCGGGCGCTCGGCGCCGGCGTCCGGGAGCTGCCGACCCGGGCCGAGGTGGAGTCGGTGCTCGCCATGCCTACGTACGACATGGCGCCCTGGAACAGTGGGTCGGACGGCTTCCGCAACCACCTGGAGGGCTGGCGCGGCGTCAATCTGCACAACCGGGTGCATGTGTGGGTCGGCGGACAGATGGCGACCGGCGCCTCGCCCAACGACCCGGTGTTCTGGCTGCACCACGCCTACATCGACAAGCTGTGGGCGGACTGGCAGCGCCGGCACCCCGGCTCCGGCTATCTGCCGACGGCCGGGACGCCGAACGTGATCGATCTCAACGACACGATGAAGCCGTGGAACGACGTGCGCCCCGCCGACCTGCTGGACCACACCGCGCACTACACCTTCGACGCGGCCTGAGCCCCGTAGGGCTCATCGTCATGCCTCGGCGGTCCGGCACTCCGGATGGCCCCAGCCCTGGGCGTTCTTGGCGATGGACTCGCCCGCCGCATAGCCGCGGCCGCAGAGGCAGCGGCCGGGGAACTTGGCCTTGATGGTGCGCGAGGAGCTGCCGTTCTTCCGCGGCGCCGCAGCCTTGCGGCGCGGCGCCGACTTGGCCTTCGGGGTGTCCGGGGAGGACGGCGGCACCGGTGAGCCGAGTCCGCTGCCCGCGGCCTCCTGCACGGTCGCGGCCTGGCTTGCGGCGCGGTCGGCGAAGTCGTTCAGCGGGTCGCCGTCGACCTGGTGGGCGGGAACGTAGCGGAACTCGACGGTGCGGCCGTCGAGCAGTTCGTCGATGCGTACGACCAGATCCTGGTTGGCGACCGGCTTGCCGGCGGCCGTCTTCCAGCCGTTGCGCTTCCAGCCCGGCAGCCAGGTGGTGACGGCCTTCATGGCGTACTGCGAGTCCATGCGGATCTCCAGCGGTACGCCGGGGTCGGTCGCGGTGAGCAGCTGTTCCAGGGCGGTGAGTTCCGCCACGTTGTTGGTGGCCCTGCCGAGCGGTCCCGCCTCCCAGCGGGCCGGGGTCTCCGTCTCGTCCGCGACCACCCAGGCCCAGCCCGCCGGTCCGGGGTTTCCCTTCGAAGCCCCGTCGCACGCGGCCACTACACGTTCACGCATGGGCCCGATCATGCCATGGGCGGGCCGGGTGCCCGGTCGCGGAGTCGGTCAGGAGACGTCGCTGATCTTGGGCATGTCGCCCTCGGTCGTGCCGGTGTCGATCACCGAGAAGTTCGCGCCCTGCGGGTCGCTCAGCGCCGCGAACCGGCCGAACGGGCTGGTCATCGGGCCGAAGCGCAGCACACCGCCGAGCTTGGTGGCCTTGGCGACGGCGTCGTCGCAGTCGGGGACGTTGAAGTAGACGTTGATCCACGGCGGGACCTCGGGCGGGAAGTCGTCCGTCATCTTCATCCGGCCCAGGGCCATGTCCCCGCCGAGGGTGTAGAGGCGGAAGTCCATCTCTCCGTCCTCCATCTGCTGCTGCCCATAGCCGAACAGGGCGGGGAAGAAGGCGTCGGACTTCTCCGGCTCGCGGGTGAAGATCTCCGACCAGCAGAAGGCGCCGTGCTGGTCCATCTCCGTCTCGAAGCCCTTGTGGGTGCCGGGCTGCCAGACACCGAAGACGACACCGCCGGGGTCCCGGGCCAGGCACATGCTGCCGAACTCGCCGACCGCCATCGGCTCCATCAGGATCTCGCCGCCGTTCTCACGGATCTTGGCGGCGCTCGCGCCTGCGTCGGAGGAGGCGAAGTACAGGCACCACTGCGACTGGCCCTCCTGGCCGGGCATCGGCGGCACCACCGCGGCGGCCGCCTTGCCGTTCGCGTAGGCCTGGGTGTAGTTGCCGAACTCCGTCGACTCCTCGCCGAACGTCCAGCCCAGGACGTCGCCGTAGAAGCTCTTCGCTCCCTCGATGTCACTGAACATCGCGTCGGCCCAGATCGGGGTTCCTTCAGGTTTCACGGCCATGGTTGCGGCCCTCTCCCGGATCGCTGAGTTGTCCGGATTCTTACGCTAGCCACCCGGTCCTCCTGCCGCGCGCCGAATGGCCGCTTCCGCTCCAGACTGGGGTGGACGGCAGCCGGTCGGCGAACGGGACACGGTATGGCGGACAGGACGATGCGCGCGTGGTCCGTGGTCGAGCCGGGCCCGGTCGAGTCGGGGTCCCTGCGGCCGGTCGAGAAGCCGGTGCCGGTGCCGGGGGACGAAGAGCTGCTAGTGCGCGTGCTGGCGTGCGGGGTGTGCCGTACGGATCTGCATGTCGCCGAGGGTGATCTGGAGGTGCACCGGCCGGGCGTGACGCCGGGGCACGAGGTCGCCGGGGTGGTCGCGGGCTTCGGGGCGGCCGTGAGCGGCTTCGGCATCGGGGAGCGGGTCGGGGTGGCCTGGCTGCGGCGGACCGACGGCTCGTGCGGATACTGCGCGCGGGGCGCCGAGAACCTGTGCCCGGCGTCGGCGTACACCGGCTGGGACGCCGACGGGGGGTACGCCGAGTACACGACCGTGCCGGCCGCGTTCGCGTACCGGCTGCCCGCCGGCCTGGACGACGTGGCGTGCGCGCCGCTGCTGTGCGCCGGGATCATCGGGTATCGCGCCCTGCGACGGGCCGCGCTGCCACCGGGCGGGTGGCTCGGGCTGTACGGCTTCGGGGGCAGCGCCCATCTGTGCGCGCAGGTGGCGATGGCCGAGGGCGCCACCGTGCACGTCCTCACGCGCGGGACGGCCGCGCGGCGGCTGGCGCTCGATCTGGGCGCCGCCTCGGCGCGCGACGCGCAGGAGATGCCGCCGGAGCCGTTGGACAGCGCGATCCTGTTCGCGCCGGTCGGCGAGCTGGTCCCGGTCGCGCTGCGCGCCCTCGACCGGGGCGGCACGCTGGCCGTCGCGGGCATCCACCTCTCCGACGTCCCGGCTCTGCACTACGAGACCGAGTTGTTCTACGAGAAGCAGCTGCGCAGCGTCACCTCCAACACGCGCGCGGACGGCCGTGCGTTCCTGGCGCTCGCCGCCGAGCACGCCGTGCGCGCCACGACGCACACGTATCCGCTCTCCCGTGCGGACGAGGCGCTGCGTGATCTCAAGGCCGGGCGCTTCGACGGGGCGGCCGTGCTGGCGAACGACGTCTCCTGAGCCTCGTGCGGCCCGCGCGCCGGGCGGGACACGAAGCGAGAGCCGGCAGGTCGCGCGCCCCTCGCGCCCGCACGTCGGGGCGAACGCGACCGGCGTGCAGGCACCGGCGCGTGTGCCCTCTGCTTCCAGGGAGAGTTTGCGCCACCCAGGTGATCAAACCGCCCCCTTCACGCCGTACCGACCCCACCACCTGCGCTGTTTGGCTTGTCCCTGCGGCGCGTGCGGCTCACCAGTTCCACTGGGCAGCCCTCATCACGCGCCCGCGGTTGCCGTCGTCACCGACCACTTCGCTCACGCCCGATCACCCTCTAGGGAGATACGTGTCCGTACCCGACAACGCCACCGGACCCGCCACCGACGACTCCGCCCTCTCCGCCGACGGACAACTCACCAGTCTCAGCACCCATGCGGCGCGCCAGCTCACCACGACCACCAAGTCCGAACCGCAGATGCAGGCCATCTCCTCGCGATGGCTGCTGAAGATGCTGCCGTGGGTGGACGTCAAGGGCGGCACCTACCGGGTCAACCGGCGCCTCCAGCTGCGCGTGGGCCGTGGCCGGGTGCAGTTCGAGCAGAACGGCGCCGACGACATCAAGGTCATCCCGCAGACGCTCACCGAACTGCCCACCCTGCGCGGCTACTCCGACATCGATGTCCTCAAGGAGATCGCGAGCCGTTTCCGGGTGCGCGAGGTCCGGGCCGGCCAGGTGCTCGTCGCGGCCGGGCAGTCGGTCACCGAGGCCTACCTCGTCGTGCACGGCCGCTTCACCCGCTTCACCGAGGGCAAGTACGGCGAGGAGGAGATCGTCGGGGTCGTCACCGACGGCGACCAGCTCGGCGACGAGGCCATCGGTCAGTCCGAGCCGCTGTGGCGGAGCTCGGTGCGCGCGGAGACGGCGGGCGTACTGCTGGCCCTCCCCTGGTCCGTGGTCGCGGAGATCGTCGACCGGGTGCCGTCCCTCGCGGCGCACCTGGAGGCGTACGGCGAACGCCAGAAGCTGCCCATGAACCGCAAGGGCGAGGCCCACGTTCCGGTGCAGGCCGGCCACATCGGCGAGCCGACGATCGACGGCGGCTTCGTCGACTACGAACTCGCCCCGCGCGAGTATGAGTTGTCCCTCACCCAGACGGTGCTGCGCGTGCACACCCGGGTGGCCGACCTCTTCAACGACCCGATGAACCAGACCGAGCAGCAACTGCGCCTCACCATCGAGGAGATCCGCGAACGGCAGGAATGGGAACTGGTCAACAACCGGGAGTTCGGACTGCTGGCCAACGCCGACCACGGGCAGCGCGTCAGCACCTTCACGGGGCCGCCGACCCCCGACGACATGGACGAACTGCTGTCGATGCGCCGCAAGACCAAGCTGTTCATCGCCCACCCGAAGGCGATCTCGGCCTTCTTCCGGCAGTGCAACCGGCGTGGTCTGGTGCCGGGCACGGCGAACGTCGACGGGCACGAGATCCCCGCCTGGCGCGGTGTGCCGATCTTCCCGTGCAACAAGATCCCGATCAGCCCGCAGCACACCAGCAGCATCATCGCGCTGCGCACCGGGGAGGGCGACCAGGGCGCCGTCGGGCTGTATCAGACGGGCATTCCGGAGGAGTACCAGCCGGGCCTGAACGTGCGGTTCATGGGCATCGACGCCAACTCGATCATGCGCTACCTGGTCACCGCCTACTACTCGATGGCGATCCTCGTCCCCGACGCGGTCGGAATCCTGGAGAACGCCCAGATCGGCCGGACGGCCGAGTGACCGCGTGGAGCACCCGATGAGCACGCCCTCCCCCGCCTCCGGCTTCGCACTGCCGGGACCGCCGAACATCGCGGGCTCGTTCCGCACCCAGCGGCGCACCGGGGCGATCCCCGGACTCCGGTACCGGCAGGTGGCGCCCGCCGACCCCGTGAAGGCCGCGGAGGTCGACCGCAGGCTGGAGGAGTGGGCCCGGCAGCTCGATCTGTTCCCCGAGGCGTGGAAGGGCGACTTCTCGGGGTTCCAGTTCGGACGGGCCGTGGTGCTCCAGCATCCGGAGGCGCTCGATCTGGAACGACTCACGGTCGCGGGCGAGTTGCTGCTCGCCGAGAACGTCGTCGACTCCTGCTACTGCGAGGAGGACGAGGGCCGGGGCGGCGCGCGCCGGGGCCTCGGGGGCCGGCTGATCATGGCCCAGTCGGCGCTCGACCCGTACCACGGCATTCCCGAGCTGGAGGAGGAGTGGCGGCACGGCGTGCGGGCCGACGGTCCACTGCGCTCGTACCACTTCGCACTCCAGGACTACGCGGCCTTCGCCACCCCGAGCCAGACCGACCGCTTCGTCCACGACATCGCCCGGCTGCACCTGGGCTATCTCGCCGAGGCGGCCTGGGCGGAGACCCGGTACGTCCCGCAGATCTGGGAGTACCTGGTGATGCGGCAGTTCAACAACTTCCGCCCCTGTCTGTCGATCGTGGACGCCGTCGACGGCTACGAACTGCCCGAGGTGGTCTACGCCCGCCCCGAGATCCAGCGGATCACGGCGCTGGCCTGCAACGCCACCACGATCGTCAACGACCTGTACTCCTTCACCAAGGAGCTGGCCAGCGACCCCACCCATCTGAACCTGCCGCAGGTCATCGCCGCGAACGAGCACTGCGGTCTGAAGGCCGCCTACCTCAAGGCCGTCGAGATCCACAACCGGATCATGGAGTCCTTCGAGGAGGAGTCGGCCCTGCTGTCCGCCACGTCACCGCTGGTCGAGCGGTACGCCCGAGGCCTGTCCGACTGGGTGGCCGGCAACCACGAGTGGCACTCCACCAACACCCACCGCTACCACCTGCCCAACTACTGGTAAAGCGCGATCGAATGACAGAGCGTCACAAGCACCAGCACGAGGAGTCACAGTTGACCATCGCCCCCGACGCAGGCACCAAGGCAGCATCGGTGCCGACCCAGTCCACGTACCAGACCCGCGTCGCGGACTACTGGAACGCCGAGGAGAACCCGGTCAACCTCGAACTCGGAAAGCTCGACGATCTCTACCACCATCACTACGGCATCGGAGCCGCCGACCGCTCCGTGCTCGACGAACCCGACCCGGACCTGCGGCGGGAGCGCATCACCACCGAACTGCACCGGCTGGAGCACGCCCAGGCCGAATTCCTCGCCGAGCGGCTCGGCCCCCTCTCCCCCACCGACCGCGTCTTCGACGCCGGCTGCGGGCGCGGCGGCGGCAGCGTCACGGCGCATCTGCGGTACGGCTGCCACGCCGACGGCGTCACCATCTCGCAGAAGCAGGCCGAGTTCGCGAACGCGCAGGCCCGCAAGCGGGGCATCGACGGCCGGGTGCGCTACCACCACCGCAACATGCTGGACACCGGGCTGCAGACCGGGGCGTACGCGGCCTCCTGGAACAACGAGTCGACCATGTACGTCGAGCTCGACCTGCTGTTCGCCGAGCACGCCCGGCTGCTGCGCCGCGGCGGCCGCTACGTGACCATCACCGGCTGCTACAACGACACCTACGGCCGCGCCTCCCGCGAGGTGTCCCTGATCAACGCCCACTACATCTGCGACATCCACCCACGCTCGGAGTACTTCCGCGCCATGGCCCGCAACCGGCTCGTCCCGGTCCATGTGGAGGACCTCACCGAGGCGACCATGCCGTACTGGGAGCTGCGCCGTGAGGCCGAGCACCTGGTGACGGGCATCGAGGACACGTTCCTGAGCGCGTACCGCAACGGCAGTTTCCAGTACCTGCTGATCGCGGCGGACCGCGTCTGACCGACCGTCGGGCTCGCGTCGGCCATGGGTGGGTCATGGCCGACGCGCGTCTTCCGCCTTGCGTCCGGCTGTGCTTGCCTGGGGAACCGTTTTCGGTGCCCGGGGCGGGAGTTGCCGTATGCGCAGGCCGTGGATCGTGGGACTACTGCTGGCCGTCGTGCTGCTCGGCGCGTGCGGCGATCCGGCGTCCGAGCCGGAGGCAGCGGCTCCGCCGGTCGTACCGCAGGCGTCGGTGACCACGCAGCAACGGGCGCCGGCCTCGCCGAGCGCGAGCACCGCCACGGACACCGGCACCGGCACCGGCACCGGCACCGGCAAGAGCGCCCCCGCAAAGGGGCCCACCGTGCTGTACCTGGGCGACTCGCTGGCCATGGAGGCCCAGGACGTGCTCGGGCAGGAGCTGCGGCGCGAGCTGAGGGCGACGTACACGAGCGCCCCGTACTCGGGGACGACCCTGTGCGACTACCTGGAGGGCACCGGCGAGCGGTCCCTCGTGCCGGTCGCGGACAAGGCTGCCGCCCTGGTACGCAAGGTGCGGCCGGACTTCGTGGTGCTGCAGTTCTGGGGCAACGCGTGGGGCTACACACCGTGCATGGACGGGATCACCCATGACGCCTCGCCCGAGAAGTACTTCAAGCGGTACGAGGCCGACCTGAAGCGGCTCACCGACCAGATCGCCGCGGCCGGTGAGACACGGATCGTCTGGGTGCTGCAGGGCCCGGACCCGATCACTCCCGACCGGGTCCGGCGCGTCAACGCCCTGTACGAGGTGCGGGCCGGCGCCTCGGGCGGCCTGCTCGCCGACGCGGGCAAGGCGCTGAGCGCTGCGGGGGCCCGCTACTCCTGGGTCCAGTACCTGCCGTGCACGGCGTACGAGCGCGAGCACGCCGAGTACTGCACCCAGCCGGACCGCGACCGCACCGCCCTGCACCGCGACGACGACTATCTGCACTTCTGCCTGGCGCCCACGACCTCGAAGCCGAAGCCGTGCCCGGCCCGCTCGCCCGGGATCCTGCGGATCGCCCGGGAGATCACCCGGGTGATCGGCACGCACGCCGCCGGTTGATCGCGGGGCCGGTTCCCTAGCCGACGTAGGCCTTCTCCAAAGCGGCGATGTCGAACTTGCTCATCTCCATGAAGGCCTTGGTCACGCGGGCCGCCTTCGCCGGGTCCGGGTCGGTGACCATGGCGTCGAGACGGTCGGGGACGACCTGCCAGGACAGCCCGAACCGGTCCTTGAGCCAGCCGCAGGGGCCGGGCTCGCCGCCGCCCTCGGTGAGCTTGGCCCAGTAGTAGTCGATCTCCTCCTGGTTCTCGCAGAAGATCATGAACGAGGTCGCCTCGGTGAACTTGAACTGGGGGCCGCCGTTGAGCGCGAGGAACCTGTGGCCGTTGGCCGTGAACTCGACGGTCATGACGGAGCCGGCCGGCTGGAACGAGCCCTCGGGGTAGCGCGCGATCTTGCCGATGGCGGAGTTCTTGAACACGGAGACGTAGAAGTTGGCGGCCTCCTCGGCCTGGCCGTCGTACCAGAGACACGTCGTGAATCCGTCGGTTGCCATGGGTACCTCCTGGGCGTGCGGAACGCTGTCACCTGTACCGACCGATCCTCGCCCCGGAACTCATCGGTCGCGCGGCCGGCCAATCCACGTGGCCGTTACACCGTTCGGAACTAGCATCGCCGCCATGACGCCTTCGTCCGCCGCCAACGGCATCCACCCGTTCCGCATCGACATTCCGCAGAGTGACCTGGACGACCTGCACGACCGCCTCGACCGCGCCCGGTGGCCCGACGAACTGCCCGGGGTCGGATGGACCTACGGTGTGCCGACGGAGTACCTGCGCGAGCTGGTGCGCCACTGGCGGCACGAGTACGACTGGCGGGCGGCGGAGGCGCGGCTGAACGAGTGGCCGCAGTTCACGACCGAGATCGACGGCGCGCATGTGCACTTCGCGCACATCCGCTCACCCGAACCCGACGCCACCCCGCTGATCGTCACGCACGGCTGGCCGGGTTCGATCGTGGAATTCATGGACATCGTCGGTCCGTTGACGGACCCGGCCGCGCACGGCGGCGATCCCGCCGACGCCTTCCACGTGGTCCTGCCGAGCATTCCCGGGTTCGGGTTCTCCGGGCCCACCCGGGAGCCCGGCTGGGAGGCCCGCCGGATCGCCGACGCGTGGGTCGAGCTGATGACACGCCTCGGCTACGAGCGGTTCGGCGCCCAGGGCGGCGACTGGGGTGCGGCCATCTCCCGCGAACTGGGCCGCGTCCACCCCGACCGGGCCATCGGCATCCACCTCAATCTCCTGCCCGGCGCTCAGGCGGCCACCGAGCCGACTGCGGAGAAGCTGGCGGCGCTGAGCCCCGAGGAGCGGGAGCGGACGCTCGCCTCGTGGCGCCGGTGGGCCAAGTGGTTCCGGGACGGGACGGGCTACTTCCACCTGCAGTCCACCCGGCCGCAGACCCTGTCGTACGCGCTCACGGACTCGCCGGTCGGGCAACTCGCCTGGATCGTCGAGAAGTTCCAGGAGTGGACCGACTCGGAGCAGTTGCCGGAGGAGGCCGTCGACCGGGACCTGATGCTCACCAACGTGATGCTGTACTGGCTGACGGGCACGGCGGGTTCGTCCGCGCGGGTGTACTACGAGCGCGCCCATGCCAAGGGTGACCGGGTGGCCGCACAGCACGAGCCCTCGACCGCCCCGACCGCGGTGGCGTGCTTCCCCGGCGACCCACAGATCCCCCTGCGGCACAAGGCGGAGCGGACGGAGAACATCGTGCGCTGGACGGAGTTCGACCGGGGCGGGCACTTCGCGGCGATGGAGGAGCCGGATCTACTCGTCGGGGATGTACGGGCGTTTTTCCGGCAGGTGCGCGAGAAGGGCTGACGCCCGCTCTGCCGGTAGCGAATCTGCCGCGGGCAGAGAATCCGCATTCCGGCATCATCCGAGGTCAAGAGTGGAGTCGAAGGCATTCCCGCCACCACGAGGAGAACCGATGACTCCACTCACGACGCTCGCGCCGCGGGCCGAGGAGGGCGACACCGCGCCCACCCGCTTCGACGACCAGTTGGCCGCCCAGCTCCTCGGCCAGCGCATCGTCCTGCTGGGCACCCAGGTCGACGAGGTCTCCGCGAACCGGGTCTGCGCGCAACTGCTGATCCTGTCCGCGGAGGACCCGCGCACCGACATCAGCCTGTACATCAACAGCCCGGGCGGCTCGGTGCACGCCGGCCTGGCCATCTACGACACGATGCGGCTGATCCCGAACGATGTCGCGACGCTCGCGATGGGTTTCGCGGCCAGCATGGGCCAGTTCCTGCTGAGCGTGGGCAGCGCGGGCAAGCGGTACGCGCTGCCGAACGCGCGGATCATGATGCACCAGCCGTCGGCGGGCATCGGCGGCACCACCGCGGACATCGAGATCCAGGCGGAGAACCTGGAGTTCACGAAGCGGACCATCGAGCGGATCACCGCCGAGCACACCGGCCAGACCCCGGAGACCATCTCCCGGGACGGTGACCGCGACCGCTGGTTCACGGCGGAGGAGGCCAGGGAGTACGGCATGGTGGACCAGGTCGTGGAGTCCCTCACGGATGTCCGCCCGGCCGCCTCCAAGCGACGGATGGGGCTGTGACATGGGGAACTACACGATTCCGTACGTCGTCGAGCGGACCGCGCACGGCGAGCGGTCGTCCGACGTGTTCAGCCGGCTGCTGTCGGAGCGGATCATCTTCCTGGGCACGGAGATCGACGACGGCGTGGCCAACGTCGTCATCGCGCAACTCCTGCATCTGGAGTCTTCGGCTCCGGAGAGCGAGATCGCGATCTACCTCAACTCCCCCGGCGGCTCGTTCACTTCGCTGATGGCGATCTACGACACGATGACGTTCGTGCAGGCGCCGATCTCCACGTTCTGCGTGGGGCAGGCGGCGTCCACGGCGGCCGTGCTGCTGGCCGGCGGGGACCCGGGGCGGCGGTTCGTGCTGGAGCACGCGCGGGTGCTGCTCGGTCAGCCCGCCTCCGGCGGCAGCCGTGGGGTGGTGTCCGATCTGGCCCTCCAGGCCAAGGAGATGGTCCGGATCCGCTCGCAGGTCGAGGAGGTGCTGGCCCGGCACACCCACCACGACATCACGACGCTGCGCGCGGACATGGACCGCGACAAGGTGTTCACCGCCGAGGAGGCCGTGGCGTACGGCCTGGCCGACGAGGTGCTGAGCCGGCGCCTGGTGGGGGTCTGAGGCGCCGGCGCGACCTCACGCCGCGAGGCACATCCCGTCGTGGCGTGAACCGGCCCTGGTCCGGCTGCCGGTCGGAGCCCGGTGGCCGGTGAGCCGGACGAGCTCGCCCTGCGCCTGCGACAGCAGGTCGGCGAGGCCGAGGCCGAGGGCGTGTGCGGCGGCCGCGAGGACCTCCGAGGAGGCCTCCTTGCGGCCGCGCTCCACCTCCGAGAGATACGGCATGGAGATCCGGGCCGCGTCGGCCACGTCCTTCAAGGTGCGCTCCTGGGCGAGGCGCTCGCGGCGCAGGACGTCGCCGACGAGGTCGCGCCACAGGGGTTCCCTGGGCGCCGGGGCGGGCTGTGTGGCTGCGGGCGCGGGTGCCGGGGTGGCAGGGCGTTCGGACGCGGGGCGGGTCGTTCCCGGGCGGGCGGCGGGCGGCCGCAGAGGAATGACGCGGGCTTCGTTCGGCGCTTGTTTGCTCACCTTCCCAGCCTATGAGCGTGCGGCGGCAGGGGAAGGGGCCGGCGTTCCGCCCTGGGGGAAACCGGGGTTACGAACCGGCACGGAACTCCCGGCCGGCCGTCACTCGTCGGCCAGCCGCATTACCGCCCGCACCCGCTTGCCGACCGGCACCCGTTCCACGGCGACTTCGGCGGCCAGCGCGTGGACGATCTCCAGTCCGTGCCGGCCGACCCGCTGCGGATCCCTGGGGTAGCGGCGGGGCAGCGCGGCGCTGCTGTCGTACACGCAGACCGTCACCGCGTCGTCGGTGCCCTCCAGATCCAGGATGTACGGGCCGTTGCTGTGCCGGTCGGCGTTGGTGACCAGTTCGCTGACCACCAACAGCACCTTGTCCTCGGCCGGCTGCCCGATCGTGGCGCACCACTCGGTCCTAAGTCGCCCGAGGAACAGCGCCGCGAAGGACCGCGCCTCGGCGATGCATCCCTGTTCGCCGCTGTAGTGCGCCGCCCGCCGAAGCGGTTCCACGGGCACGTCGAAACCAGTCGGAATCACTGCCCCGTCCACGTGCTCGATCATGCGTTTCTCTCTCGGAAGCCGGCCCCGGCCGGACGCTGCTGCACCAGTCCTGTTACCCAGCGCGGCGCCGCGCAGTCCCCGTGCAGGTCGCGCCGTACGTCACAGCGGCGGCGACTGCGATGTGTCCTCCGCGGGCGCCGACTGGGACGTCGTGGTCGTGTCCTCGTCGGGCGGCGGGACGGAGGTCTCCGACGGCTCGGGCTCGGTGGTCGGAGGTTCGGAGGTCGAGGTTTCCGGAGTGGGCGATTCCGGGGTTGACGTCGGCGGGCTGGACGGGGAACTCGGCGACGTCGGCGTCGAGACGCTCACCGTCGGGGAGGGCTTCACCGGCCGGTCGGTCTTCCTGTCCTTGTCGCCGTCGTCGCCGCGCTCGCGGGCGACCCACTCGTCGCGCTCGTCGTCGAAGATGACGAACACCTCGACGATCGTCGTCGAGGGCACGACCACGACGACGTTCGAGGAGCGGTACGACGGCCAGGAGTCTCCCGTCCGCTTGAGTGTGCCCTGCTGGGCGACCGGCGGGGTCAGCGGGTTACCGCAGGCGCAGCGCACCCGGGGCACCCCGCGGTCGTCGACCATGACCGCCGTGCCGCTCTGGAGGACGGCCTGGTAGCCGTCGGCGGCGCCGTCGCGGTAGCCGTGGTTGGTGACACGGGTGTCCATGCGCAACTGGACCGGCGTGAGCGAGCGCAGATGGGCGGGGACGTCGGAGGGGGCGACACGGGCGACCGAGGCGAACGCCCTGTTCTTCTCCGGAGCGGCCTGAAGGTACTCGATCTGCTTCTCGACGTCGCATGCGGCGGCGTTGCGGCTGCCGCCGTACAGGCCGGGCGCGCCGCCGTCGACCCCGCGTACCGCGTTCGACGGTGCCGACTCGGTGGCCGCGGTAGGGGTGGCGGGCGGGGCGGAGCTGTCCGTGGCGGTGGATTCGGTGAACGGGTCGGGTCCCGTCTTGCCGGCGGCCTGGAGGAAGACCTCGCCGTCGGCGGTCGTGCCGTTGCCGCCGTCACCGCGGGAGAGGACGACGGCGAGAATCACTGCCGCCACGACCACGACGGCGATCGCCGCGATGCGGGGCGCGGACCGCCACCAGGGGCGGCGCGGTTCGGGGCCGGGTGCTCCGGTGCCGTCGGCAGGCGGGGGCTGCGAGGGCGGGCCGGAGGGTGGCTGGGAGGGGCCCGACAGGGGGCCCGAGGGCGGTCCTGTGGGGCGGCCGGACGACGGAGGTTCGACGCTCACGAAGCCTTCTTCCCAGCGTGCTGGATGGCGCTTTCGCCGCGCACCCTTGTCTCTGGTGCCTGTCTCTTTTGTCGCTTCTCTGCGTTGAACCCATTCTGTGCTCCGGTGCCGCGCCGCCCGCAAGCCGACGCGGACGGACCTCCCGGCGGGCGGGGCGGTGAGGCGCTGCTTAGCGTGGGCAGGGTGAGCGCGCTGACCCCCTCCCGTCCGGCCGTGGCCGCCCATGGCTGGGTGCATGCCCTCCTCGCGGTGCTGGCCGGGCTGGTGGCGATGGGGGTGGTCGCCACGCTCGGGCTGTGGGCGGCCGGGGCCGCCGACCTCCCGGACAACGCCTTCCCCCGTGTCGTCGCGGCGACCGTCGTCACGGCGGTCGGCGGCACGATCGAGCTCTCGGGGAACGCCGGGGGGCTGGCCGAGTCCGACGCCGGTCTGACCGTGATCCCGCTGTCCGTCACGCTCACCGGTGCGCTCGTCCTGGCCGCCGGTTTCCTGCGTCCGCTGCGGCACCGGGCGGTCGCCGGCGCCGGGGAGCTGGCCGGCTGGGCCGCCAGGATCGCCGCACTGTGGCTGGTCGCGCTCCTGGCGCTGTCCCTCGCCGCCAGCCAGACCTTCACCCTCTCCCTGCGTGACCTCGGGGAGGACGCGCTCGGCGACCTCGGCGACCTGTTCGGCATCTCGCCCGAGGTCGGCTTCACCACCCACGTCCCGGCGACCTTGTTCTTCGGCCTGCTGTGGCTGGCGGGCGTGCTGGTGCTGGCCCTGCTGGTCTCGCGCGGGGCTCCGCTGCCGGGCCGGCTGCTGCGTTTCCAGGAGTCGGTACGGCCGGCCGCGTACGCCATGGTGGCGCTGCTGCTCGCCTATGTGGTGCTGGGTGTCGTCATCGGCCTGGTCGTGGCGGCGACGCGCGGGCACGCGGCCGAGACGTTCGCGGTGATGCTGCTCGGACTGCCGAACCTGGTGTGGCTCGCCCTGACGATCGGTCTCGGCGCGACCTGGAACGGGCGGGTGGACGGGCCGTTCGGGCTGCCCATGCCGCATGTCCTCGACGAAGTGCTGCGCGGCCGGGAGGCGGCCGAGCTCAATCTGGGCACGCTCACCGAGCACGACGGCAGGGTGTGGTGGCTGGTCGTCGTCGACGCGGTGCTGCTGCTGGCCGCCGCCTTCGTGATGGCGAGACGTTCACCGGCCCGGATGCGCGCCTGGCAGCACGCCGTGCACATGGCGGTCGCGCTGGCGCTGACGGTACTGATGATCTGCCTCGTCGGCCGGACGTCCGCCCACTACGGCCTGTCGGTGCTGGGCATCGGTGACCTCGGCGGGGATCTGGGCGGCGAGCTGTTCCTGCGGCCCGAGGTGTGGGGCGCCATCGGCCTGGCACTGCTGTGGGGGCTGGTCACCGGTTTCCTCGGCGGGCTGTCGGCGAAGCGGGTGCGGCACCGGGGCGAGGTGCCGACGCGCGCGGAATGATGAGCCGCCGCACCGGCCCCGGTCACCGCCGGAAGACCGGCTCGGCCCAGCGGGGCGGCGGTTTCGGCTCGCCCTTCGCGGACTCCTTCGCCCGCTCCACGACCCTCAGGTCCACCTCCGTCGGAGCGTGCCCCTGTGCCGTACCGCCCGCGACCGCGGCGCGCAGGTCGGCGACGAAGGCGAGGCAGGAGTCCTGCCGGTCGTCGGGGCTCTTGGCCAGCGCTCTGGCGAACACGGCGTCCACGGCCGCAGCGAGGTCCGGGCGTGCCTCGGTCAGGGGCGGTGGTTCGTCGTACTGGTGGGCCCACAGCAGGGCCATGTCACTGTCGCGACGCAGCGGCGGGTGGCCCGCAAGGCACTCGTACACCACGCAGGCGAACCCGTAGACGTCGCAGCGTGCGTCGACCGGCTTGCCCGAGATCTGCTCAGGGGCGACGTAGTCGAGGGTGCCGACGAACTGTCCGACGGTCGTGAAGCCGGTCAGGGACAGCGACTTCTTCGTCAGACCGAAGTCGGTGAGGTACACGTGCTCGGGGTGATCGCTGTCGGTGCCGCGCGCGACGAGGATGTTGCCGGGCTTCACGTCCCGGTGGACCAGGCCGTGATCGTGCGCCGCGTCGAGGGCGGAGGCGACCTGCGCGGCGATGCGCAGGGCCGTCGGCGGCTGCAAGGGGCCCTGGCGGTCGAGGAGATGGCGCAGGTCGCTGCCGGAGACGTAGCGCATGGCGATGTAGAGGACGCCGTCCGTCTCGCCCGCCTCGAAGACGGGCACGATGTGCGGATGGTCGATCGCGGCGGCGGCCCGGGACTCGTGGGTGAAGCGGCTCCGGAAGGTGTCGTTGCGGGAGAGTTCGGGAGCGAGGAGCTTCAGGGCGACGGTGCGGTCCAGGCGGAGGTCGCGGGCGCGGTAGACGACCGCCATCCCGCCGCGGCCGATCTCGCGCTCGATGCGGTAGCCCGCGATCTCCCGGCCGATCAGCTCCGAGGGACGGCCGGAGAAGAGGCTGGTGTCACGGACCATCGGGTGTCACGACCTGGGTCGGGGCGTGGCCGGGATCGGTGGCGGCGCTGGGGCCGTCGTCCGTGGCGTACGTGCTCAGCCGGGTGCCGTCCGCGTACGCCCACCGGCCGTGCTCGGCGTCGTAGAGCCACATCGACTCACCGTCGACGACGACCCCGATGCGCAGCCCCGACGTACGGACGCGGAAGGACTCGCCGTCCAGGCCGCCGGCCGCGAGGTCCTCGACCGCGGACCGGTAGCCGGCCAGCACCCGCTCGACGCGGGTGAGCAGTGGGCGCGGGTCGGCGGTATTTGTGAGCGGGCCGCCGTCGGCGGTGGGCGGGTCCCGCGGTACGGCGACCAGGTGGCGGCTGTCGACCCAGGCCGACCAGCCGTTGGCGCACAGGATGTGCCCCCAGTCGCCCTGCCGCTCGACGAGCTGGACCGGCAGGAACGCGTCGAGGGGCACGGTGGGCCGGGCGGGGTCGGGTGTTTCCCAGGCGGGCATGCCGTGCTGGGGGACGACGTGGGTGGGCCGGAAGCCGGGGGACGCCATGGGCTCTCGCCTACTTCCGCATGACGACGGGTTCGCGGCGGCGCAGCAGCCGGGTGACGACGTAGCCGAAGACCGCGGAGAGCGCGACGAGCATGGCCACGTTGAGCAGCCACACGCCGGCCGAGTGCTCGAACAGCGGATCGCCGGTCAGGTCGCCGGGGACGAGCCGGGACAGCTCCAGGGTGCCGGCCATCGCGCCGAGCGCCCACCGGGAGGGCACGACCCAGGACAGCTGCTCCAGGCCGGGTACTCCGTCGAGTTTGAGCAGTGCTCCGCAGAACACGACCTGGACGATGGCGAGCAGCACCAGCAGCGGCATCGTCACCTCCTCCTTGCGCACCAGCGCGGAGACGACCAGACCGAGCATCATCGCGGTGAACGCCAGCAGGGCGACGGCGACGGTGATCTCGACGAGCGGCGGCATCAGCACACCCTCGCCGCCGGGGGCGTTGAGGTCGACGCCGAGCAGGGCCACCAGGGTCAGTACGACCGCCTGGAGCACGGTGATCGTCCCCAGGACCACCACCTTGGACATCAGGTACGCCGATCTGGACAGGCCGACCGCGCGCTCGCGCCGGTAGATGACGCGCTCCTTGACGAGCTCGCGCACGGCGTTCGCCGCGCCCGTCAGGACGCCGCCGACGCACAGGATGAGCAGCGCGTTCATCGCCGTCTCCTGGGTCAGCCTGCTGCCGGCCAGGGCCCGGGCCATCGCGCCCATCACGAACGGCAGGGCGATCATGATCGCGATAAAGGTGCGGTCGGCGGCGAGCGCGGTGGTGTAGCGGCGGATCAGTGTGCCGAGCTGGGCGCCGCGGCTGCGCGGCCGGGGCGGCCGGGCGATCACGACCGGGCCGGTGCGGGGCTGCCGGGGCTGCCCGGTCGCGTCGGAGATGTACTGCCGGTGGTAGAGCGAGCCTCGGTAGTCGCCCGCCCAGTCCCGCTCCTGGTCGCGTTCGAACGCCTCGAAGGCCTCCGGCCAGTGCTCGAACCCGAAGAAGAGCAGGGCCTCCTCGGGCGGGCCGTAGTAGGCGATGCGTCCGCCGGGGGCGAGCACGAGGAGCCGGTCGCAGATGTCGAGGCTGAGCACGCTGTGGGTGACGACGATGACGGTGCGGCCGTCGTCGGCCAGGCCGCGCAGCATGTTCATCACCGAGCGGTCCATGCCGGGGTCGAGCCCGGAGGTCGGCTCGTCGAGGAACAGCAGCGACGGCTTGGTCAGCAGTTCCAGGGCGACGCTCACGCGCTTGCGCTGCCCGCCGGAGAGGCTGTGCACGGGCTGCCCGGCGCGCTGCCCCAGGCCCAGTTCGTGGATGACCTCGTCGACCCGGGCCCGGCGCTCGGCCTTGGCGGTGTCCTGGGGGAAGCGCAGTTCGGCGGCGTAGGACAGGGCGCTGCGGACGGTGAGTTGTGCGTGCAGGATGTCGTCCTGCGGGACCAGGCCGATGCGCTGGCGCAGCTCGGCGTAGTCGCGGTAGAGGTCGCGGCCGTCGTAGAGCACGGTGCCGTGGTCGGCGGGGCGCTGGCCGGTGAGGGCGTTGAGAAGCGTGGACTTCCCGGCGCCGCTCGGGCCGACGACGGCGAGCAGGCACTTCTCCCGCACCGGGAAGGAGACATGGTCGAGGAGGGTCTTGCGGCCGTGGTCGACGGCGACCGCGAGATCCTGCACCTCCAGGGAGACCTCGCCGGTGTCGACGTACTCCTGCAGTTGGTCCCCGACCAGGCAGAACGCGGAGTGGCCGATGCCGACGATGTCGCCGGGGCCGATCGGCGCGGTGGTGACCGGACTGCCGTTGAGGTAGGTGCGGTTGTGGCTGCCCAGGTCGGCGATCTCGTAGGTCCCGTCGGGCAGGGCGTGCAGTTCGGCGTGGTGGCGGGAGACGACCAGGTCGTCGATGACCAGGTCGTTGTCGGCGGCGCGGCCGATGCGGACGGCGCGGGTGGGCAGGGGTCGGACGGAGGTGGGCCGGCGGAAGGTGCCGGTGAGGCCGGGCATGGAGATCGCCGAGGGGCGTTCCGGCGCGGCGGGCGGGCCCGGGCGGTCCAGCAGCACCGCGCGGGGGCCGTCGGACGGGTTGCCGAAGCGGATGACGGTGCCTGGTCCCACGTCCCGCTCGCGGATGCGGTGGCCTTCGGTGTACGTGCCGTTGGTGCTGTTCTCGTCCGCGAGGGTCCAGTGGT
The DNA here is from genome assembly GCF_053608645.1 of Streptomyces sp. NPDC055013. Taxonomy (NCBI): domain Bacteria; kingdom Bacillati; phylum Actinomycetota; class Actinomycetes; order Kitasatosporales; family Streptomycetaceae; genus Streptomyces; species Streptomyces sp. NPDC055013. The sequence goes on along the minus strand of NZ_JBSGVW010000041.1, from coordinate 9,259 downwards.
CGGCGCCGGGCCGCAGTACCGCGTGGTGCCAGGAGACACGGGCGTCGTCGATGACGATGTCGCTGAGCGGGTCGCGTCCGACGCGGTAGTGACGGCCGGGGGTCATCACGGTGGAGCCCGACTCGGTCTCCAGGACCAGTACGGGCGCAGTCGGTGCGACCGGCCGCTCCGCCATGCCAGGATTCTATCGATCTGCCCATGTATGTGCTGCCCGCGCTCACGGCGTCCGTCCGCGCTCGGGACGCGTTCCTTCGGCAGCCGGGGGTTCAGCCGACGGGGACGACCAGCGCCGGGACGGTCCGCTGCATCCGCAGGGCGTCGATCGACTCGGCGAGCAGTTCGTACTCGGTGGTCTCGTCGCTCACGGCGATCCGCACCAGCCGCCCGGCCGCCAACTCGTCGGCCACCAGCTCCTGTTGATCGTCGTCGCCGCACCATGCGCGCAGCACAGCCGGCACGTCGGGCACATTGTCCGCGACCGGGACGAGCGCACTCGCGGGGAAGTGCGCGGCATCCGGTCGCGGGTCTAATCGCTCGGCCATCCAGGAGGCCCGGTCACGTAACCACCACAGCGCGAGGGCCAGGGTGGGTGCCCGGTAGGTTCCCAGAGGTACACCGATGCGCCGACCTCCGCAGACGCCGTATGCGGTGACATGGCAAAGGAACTCGTCGTGCACGTGACCTCCCCCGTGTTGCCGTGTTCGCCTGTCGGCGGACCTCGCTTTCCATACGGCTCGTGAGCGGTGCGTAAGGGCGCCGTCGCCCCATGTGAGGCACCCTCGTAGTTGAGTATGTTCACTACTGAAACACTGTCACCATGACTTTCCGGCCAGTCTCCTGGCATATTCACAGCCGGTGTTGGCCGAAACGCGGCGGGAACACGTCAACCAGGTGCGTGACCGGGCATTACCTCGGGAGTAATCGAGCTTTCCGCCGTCGGCGGGCATCGTTGCGGTACCGGGTCACCGCGAGCGGGATCCGGTTTCCACCCGTGCCGACCTCGTTGGAGGCTGATCGCCCATGTCCGCGTCCGTGCCCGTGACCACCGACCGCTACGAGATCGCCGTCGCCCGCTACTTCGACGCCTGGAACACCCGCGAGCCCGATGCGCTGGCCCGGGCGGTCGCCATCGCGTGGTCCCCGCAGGGCGGCTACACCGACCCGCTCGCGGACGTCCGGGGCTATGAGGGGATCGTGGCCGTCGTCGCGGCGGCGCACGCACAGTTCCCCGGCTTCGTCTTCCGCCGGACCGGCTCCGTCGACGGCCACCACGACACGGCGCGCTTCTCCTGGGAACTGGTGAGCGAGGTCGACGGGGCGGCGCCGGTGGCCGGGTCCGACGTGATCACGCTGGACGCCGAGGGACAGATCCAGTCCGTCCTCGGATTTCTGGACCGGGTGCCGGCCGGGGCGTGAGTTCCGCGATGAGTTTTCGGGCTCGCGGTGGTCTCTTCAGTACGTGACCACCGCGAGCGGAGGGACCATCATGACCACCACCGCCAAGCTGGACGAGGAGTTCACGGCCGTCCTGCGCAAGAGTCCGAGCGAGGGCGGCTGGACGTATCTCGTCTGGCCGAGGAGCGTCGAGTTCTTCGGCACCCGCGGGCTCGTCAAGGTCCGCGGCACGATCGACGGGCAGCCCTTCCGCAGTTCGTTCATGGCCATGGGCGACGGCACGCACAAGCTGCCCGTGAAGGCCGACATCCGCAAGGCCATCGGCAAGGCGGAGGGCGACACCGTGACCGTGCGTCTGGAGGAGCGGATCAGCTCCCAGCGGCCTCCCGACAGCGCCGGGGCGCGACGCCCACCGCCCGCCTGAAGGCGGGCCACTTCCAGCTGGTCGCCCGCCTGTGGCCCGCCCTGGCCGCCGCCGGGGCGCGGGTCGTGGCCGTGTCCTCGCGGGGCATCCGATTCGGCGACGTCGACTTCGACGACCTGCACTTCGAGCACCGCCCCTACGAGCCGTTCGCCGCCTACGGCCAGTCCAAGACGGCGAACGCGCTCTTCGCCGTGGAACTCGACCGGCGCGGGCGGGCCCAGGGGGTGCGGCCCTTCGCCGTGCACCCGGGCACGATCATCGAGACCGGCCTCGCCAAGCACGTCTCCGCGGACGTGGTCCGGGCGGCGGGTGTCCTCGACGACCACGGGCGGCCCGTACGGGACCCGTCCCGCCAGCTGAAGACGCTCGAGCAGGGAGCCGCCACCGGCGTCTGGTGCGCCACCAGCCCGCAGCTGACCGCAGTGGGCGGGTCTACTGCGAGAACTGCGACGTCAGCCCCCTGGTGGCCGAGGCCGACGAGGCCGAGTGGCGCGCCGGAGCGGAGACGCCGGGCGTGCTGTCGTACGCCGTGTACCCAGAGGCGGCGGCCCGCCTCTGGGAGGTCAGCGAAACGCCTTACGGCTTGAGGATCGCCTCGATACGGGCCAGCTCGTCGGCGTCGAAGTCCAGGTTGCGGGTGGCCGCGACGCTGTCCTCGATCTGCTGCGCGCTGCTCGCACCGACGAGCGCCGAGGTCACCCGGCCGCCGCGCAGCACCCAGGCCAGGGCCAGCTGGGCCAGGGTCTGGCTGCGGGACTTGGCGATCTCGTCGAGGGCCCGGAGCCTGCCCAGCAGCTCGTCGGTGATCGAGTCGGCGTTCAGGAACGGGCTGCCGCTCGCGGCCCGCGAGTCCTTCGGAATGCCGTCGAGGTAGCGGGAGGTCAGCTGGCCCTGTGCCAGCGGGGAGAAGACGATCGAGCCGACCTGGAGCTCGTCGAGGGCGTCGAGGAGTCCCTCCTCCTCGGGGCGGCGGTTCAGCATCGAGTAGGCCGGCTGGTGGATGAGCAGCGGCGTGCCCAGCTCTCCCAGGATGCGGGCGGCCTCGCGGGTCTGCTCCGCCGAGTAGTTGGAGACGCCTACGTACAGCGCCTTGCCCTGCTGCACCGCCGAGTGCAGGGCGCCCATCGTCTCCTCGAGCGGAGTGTCCGGGTCGGGGCGGTGCGAGTAGAAGATGTCGACGTAGTCCAGGCCCATCCGCTTCAGGCTCTGGTCGAGCGAGGACAGCATGTACTTGCGCGAGCCCCACTCGCCGTACGGGCCGGGCCACATCAGATAGCCGGCCTTGGTGGAGATGATCATCTCGTCCCGGTAGGGCGCGAAGTCCGCCTTCAGCGCCTCGCCGAAGGCCGACTCGGCGGCGCCGGGCGGCGGGCCGTAGTTGTTGGCCAGGTCGAAGTGGGTGACGCCGAGGTCGAAGGCTCGGCGCAGGATGGCCCGCTGGTGCTCGACCGAACGGTCCGCCGGGCCGAAGTTGTGCCACAGGCCGAGGGACAGCGCGGGAAGCTTGAGTCCGCTGCGGCCGGTGCGCCGGTAGGGCATGTCCGCGTAGCGGTCGGTGTGTGCGGTGTACAACGCGACTCCAGAGGGGTTGGCACAGGGAGGACGGCTCCGAGGAACCGGTGTTCCAGTCGCCGTCCACTCTGTCGTGACCTGCTGGCAGTGGTCCAACAGGTAAATCAGATGGGATTCAGCGGCTACGCTGCTCAATCATGGAACTGCGCCATCTCCAGCATTTCGTGGCGGTCGCCGAGGACCAGCACTTCACCCGGGCGGCCGAGCGCCTCCTGGTGTCCCAGTCGGGCCTGTCGGCCTCGATCCGGGCCCTGGAACGGGAGTTGCAGACCCCGCTGTTCGTGCGGACGACCCGCCGGGTGACGCTCACCCCTGCCGGCCGGGCGCTGCTGTGCGAGGCGGAACGGATCCTGGCGCAGGTGCGGGCCGCCCACGAGGCGGTGGCGGCGGTGCAGGGCGTGCTGCGCGGGATGCTGGCGCTCGGGTCCGAGCAGTGCATCGCCGGGGTGCATGTGGCGGGACTGCTGGCGGCCTTCCGGCGGGCACATCCGGACGTGGAGATCTGTCTGCGTCAGGCGGGCTCGGGCGCCCTCGCGGAGGAGGTCGCGGCCGGACGCCTCGATCTGGCCTTCGCCGTACGGACCGCGCAGGAGGACACCGACCAGCTGCGGGTCGTGCCGCTGACCGGCGAGCCGATGACCGTCCTGTGCCATCCGAGCCACCGGCTCGCCACCGCCGGCGCCGCCGTCACTCCGGAGGAGCTGGGCGGCGAGGTCTTCGTCGACTTCCACCCGGACTGGGGGCCGCGCCGCACCACCGACGCCGTCTTCGCCGCCGCGGGCGTACGCCGGACCGTCGCCCTGGAGGTCAACGACGTGCACAGCCTCCTGGACCTGGTGGACGAGGACCTCGGCATCGCCGTCGTACCGCGCCACTTCCGGGACAAGCGGCGCTCACTGACGGCACTGCCGGTGAAGGGCACCGGCGAGACGGTCTACGAGACGGTCGCCCTGCTGCCGCCCGCGCAGGCCACCAGCCCGGCGGCCCGGGCGCTCATGGCGCTGCTGGAAACGGAGGGCGCATGACGGACGGGTGCGCGATGGTGGAGCCATGCATGCGAAGGACATCCTCATCGACGGGTACAACCGCATCCAGGAAGAAGTCCACGCCGCCGTCGAGGGCCTCGACCCCGACGACCTGCACGCCCGCCCCTCCCCCGACGCCAACTCCGTCGCCTGGCTGATCTGGCATCTCACCCGGGTCCAGGACGACCACATCGCCGACGCCTTCGGCCTCGACCAGGTGTGGCTGACGCAGGACTTCCAGAAGACCTTCGGGCTCGACCTGCCGCGCCACGACACCGGCTACGGCCACACCTCGGCGAAGGTCGCCAAGGTACGGGTCGACTCGGGCGACATGCTGACCGGCTACTACGACGCCGTGCACGCCCAGAGTCTGGGGGCGCTGCGGGAGGTGGCCGCCAAGGATCTGGAGCGCATCGTGGACGAGCGCTGGGATCCACCGGTCAGCCTGGGCGCACGGCTGGTCAGCGTCCTGTCCGACGATCTCCAGCACGTCGGACAGGCCGCCTACGTCCGCGGGCTGGTCGTGGGCTCCTAGCCCGCGGACCAGTCCGGACCGGCGCTCAGAGCGCGGACGCGTAACCGGGCAGGACGACGTCCTCGATGAGGGCCTTGCGCTCGTCGAACGGGATGAACGCGCTCTTCAGAGCGTTCACCGTGACCGTGCGCAGGTCCTCGACCGTCCACCCGGCCTGCTCGACCAGCAGGGACATCTCGCGCGTCATCGTCGTACCGGACACCAGACGGTTGTCGGTGTTGAGGGTGACGCGGAAGCCGAGGTCCTTCAGGGCGGTGATCGGGTGCTCGGCTATGGACGTGGCGGCGCCGGTCTGGAGGTTGGAGGTCGGGCACATCTCCAGCGCGATACGGCGGTCGCGCACCCAGCCGGCGAGGCGGCCGAGCTTGCCGTCCACGATGTCGTCGGTGATGCGCACGCCGTGCCCGATGCGCTGGGCGCCGCACACCTGGAGGGCCTGGTGGATGCTGGACAGGCCGTCGGCCTCACCGGCGTGGATGGTGAAGGGCACGCTCTCGCGGCGCAGGTGTTCGAAGGCACCGACGTGGTCGGCGGCGGGGAAGCCGGCCTCGGCACCGGCGATGTCGAAGCCGACGACACCGGCGTCCCGGAAGGCGACGGCCAGGTCGGCCGCCTCGCGCACCCGGTCGAACATCCGCATCCCGCACAGGAGAGTGCCGACGCGCACCGGGGTGCCGGCGGCCGCGGCCTTGGCCATGCCCGCCGCGAGGCCCTCCTGCACGGTCTCGACGACCTCTGCGAGGGCCAGCCCGCCGTTGGTGTTCAGCTCGGGGGCGTAGCGCACCTCGCCGTAGACGACGCCGTCCGCGGCCAGGTCGAGGACGTACTCCTCGGCGGTGCGCAGCAGCCCCTCGCGGCTCTGCATCACCGCGAGGGTGTGCTCGAAGGTGGCGATGTAGCGGACCAGGTCGCCGGAGTTCGCGGCCTCGAAGTACCAGGCGGCGAGCTCGTCCGGGTCGGTGGTGGGCAGGGTGTGGCCGACCGCCTCCGCGAGCTCCACCACGGTGGCGGGGCGCAGGCCGCCGTCGAGGTGGTCGTGCAGTACGGCCTTGGGGAGGCGACGGATGACGTCGGCGTCTACGCGCGTAGCAGTCATGGCGGAGTCTTTCCTTGAGCGGGGCGGTTCGAAGCGGCGGGCGGCGGTCGGCCCGGGAGGTGGATCAGCCGGCGGGCTGGAGCAGGTCCCAGCGATTGCCGTACAGGTCCTGGAAGACGGCGACCGAGCCGTAGGGCTCGTGCCGGGGCTCCTCCAGGAAGGTCACGCCCGCGGCGAGCATGCGGGCATGGTCGCGGGCGAAGTCGTCGGTGTGCAGGAAGAACCCGACGCGCCCGCCGGTCTGGTCGCCGACCCGGGCCCGCTGCTCGTCACCCTTGGCGCGGGCCAGCAGCAGGGCGGTGCCCTGGTCACCCGCCGCCACGACGACCCAGCGGGAGCCGTCCGGGCGCGGGGTGTCCTCGACCAGTCGGAAGCCGAGGGCTTCGGTGTAGAAGCGGATCGCCTCGTCGTAGTCGTCGACGACGAGGGTGACCAGGGCGATGTGTCTCATCGGGACCTTCCTGGAGGTGCGATTGACGGGAGAGGTTATACGTAAAACGTCCAGGACGCCAGTCCCGACCGGGACCGCGGTCCTAGGCCCGGCGCCCGAGGTGCGGCAGGCGTTCGGCGACTAGCGTTCCGGGAATGACGATCATGGATGGGGCGCGCAGCCCCGAGCGCCGCAAGCAGGACGTTCTGGACCGGCTGGGACGGGAGACGGACATCTGGGTGGCCTCGGCGGACAGCGACGGGGTGCCGTGTCTGGTCGCCCTGTGGTTCGTCTGGGACGGTGCGGCGCTGTGGATGGCCACCCGCCCCGGCAACCCGACAGGGCGCAACCTCCGCATCGGCCGTCGGACCCGGCTGGCCTTCGGGGACACCAGGGACGTGGTTCTCATCGACGGCGACGTGGAGGTCCACGACGCCGACGAGGTGCCGGCCGCGGCTGCCGAGGCGTTTCACGCGAAGACGGGTTGGGATCCACGCAACGACACGGCGACGTACGCCTTCTACCGGGTGCGGCCGCGCTCCGTACAGGCATGGCACGGGGTGCGTGAACTGCCCGAGCGGCATCTCATGCGAAACGGAACGTGGCTTGTCTGAACAAGTTTCACGCGTACGTCCCCACGCCATCCATTTCCCGCACAGGTGTTACCTGGTAGTAACTCCTGATGGTTTGATGTGCGGCGCCACACAACCCCCTTCAACCACAGGGAGATCCAGTGACGCTCTCCGCACACCGCCGCGCACAGGGCTCGATCGTGCTCGCGCTCTCGCTCGCCGGTGCCGGTCTTGCCTGCTCGGCGCCCACCGCGGCGGCCGCCGAGCAGGCGCCGCCGCTCAAAGTGCTGTCGTACAACGTCTTCCTCTTCAGCAAGACCCTGTACCCGAACTGGGGCCAGGACCACCGGGCCGCCGAGATCGCCAAGGCACCGTTCGTGCAGGGCAACGACGTGGTCGTGTTCCAGGAGATGTTCGACAACTCCTCCTCGGACGCGCTGAAGAGCTCCCTCGCCGACCGCTACCCGCACCAGACGCCGGTGGTCGGGCGCAGCAAGAGCGGCTGGGACGCGACCGGTGGCGCCTACTCGGCGACCACGCCCGAGGACGGCGGGGTCACGATCCTGAGCAAGTGGCCGGTGCTGCGCAAGGAGCAGTACGTGTTCAAGGACGCGTGCGGGGCGGACTGGTGGTCCAACAAGGGCTTCGCGTACGTGGTGCTGAACGTGAACGGCACCAAGGTGCACGTCGTGGGCACACACGCGCAGTCGACCGACCCGGGCTGCGACGCCGGTGAGGCCGCCGCGATGCGCAGCCGGCAGTTCAAGGCGATCGACGCGTTCCTGGACGCGAAGAACATCCCCGCGAGCGAGCAGGTCCTGGTCGCCGGTGACATGAACGTCGACTCGCACACGTCCGAGTACGGCTCGATGCTCGCCGACGGCGGCCTGGTCGGGGCGGACGCGCGGACCGGGCACCCGTACTCCTTCGACACGGCCGACAACTCCATAGCCCGCGACCGCTACCCCGACGACCCGCGCGAGGATCTGGACCACGTCCTGTACCGCGCGGGTCACGCCCGTCCCACCGTCTGGAAGAACGATGTCGTCAAGGAGCAGAGCGCGCCCTGGACGGTGTCGAGCTGGGGCACCGACTACACGTACACGAACCTCTCCGACCACTATCCGGTGACCGGGTTCGCCGGCTGAGGCGTGCCGCGGTGGCTGCGGCTCAACCGGTCGGCTGTCGCGCCGTGTTGAGCCGGGCCAGCTCGTCGCCCGTGAGGCGGACAGCTCCCGCGGCCACGTTCTCGGCGAGGTGGTCGGGGTTGCCGGTGCCGGGGATCGCGAGGACGTGCGGGCCCTGGTGCAGGGTCCAGGCGATGCGCACCTGGGCGGGGCTCACGCCGTGCGCCTGCGCGACGGCGAGCACCTCGTCGTCGTGGGCGCCGGTGGCACCCCGCTCCCCGGTGTCGCCCGCGACGGCGTAGAACGGCACGAAGGCGATGCCCTGCTCGCCGCACAGGCGCAGGAGTTCGTCGGCCTCGGGGTCGGGCCGGTCGAGCGCGTACCGGTTCTGCACACTGACCACGGGCGCGATGGCCTGCGCCTCGGCGAGGTGCCGTGGCTCCACGGCGGAGATGCCGAGGTGCCTGATCAGGCCCGCCTCACGCAGTTCGGCCAGGGCGCCGAAGTGCTCGGCGATGGAGTCCTGCCGCATGCGGCGCAGGTAGACGACGTCCAGGTGGTCGCGGCCGAGCTGGCGCAGGTTCTCCTCGACGTGGCCGCGCAGCTGGTCGGGGCGGGCCGAGGTACCCCATTCCCCGGTGTAGTCGCGGAACGGGCCGACCTTCGTCGCGATGACCAGGTCGTCGGCGTACGGCGCCAGCGCGGTGTTGATGAGTTCGTTGGCCGCGCGCAGGGCGGAGAAGTAGAAAGCGGCCGTGTCGATGTGGTCGACTCCCAGCTCAACCGCCTTGCGCAGAACGGCGATCGAGCGTCCCCGGTCGCTGGGCGTCCCGTTGTGGAAGGCGGCGCTTCCCGTGAGCCGCATCGCGCCGAAGCCGACGCGGCTCACGGACAGGTCGCCGAGTTTCCAGGTGCCCGCGGCGCGCGCGGTGATCATCTCTGAGGTCATCGGCGGAGTCTCGCACACGCCTGGGGCACAGGGAGGGCGTCAGCAGTAGAGGTTGCCGCCCGGCGAGACGCCGAGGATCGAGGTGAACCGGTTGTAGGCGTCCACGCGGCTCTGGACCTGCGCAGGGTTCTTGC